>DATIFZ010000098.1:0-20466 GCA_035454925.1 Nitrososphaeraceae archaeon | reverse complement strand
TCTAGCCGCCCAGCAGGTATTGATTCCACTATCTACTGATATTATTGCATCTTCATCTAATTCATCTGATACTGCAGCAGCAATAACTTGAGGCTTTATTGGTTCATCCACACGACTGCTTTGTTCGGTCAAAATCTCATTCCATTTTTTCATTGCTTGTTGCTTTGATCTTAAAAATTCCAAACTTGGATCATTATCTGCACTCGTAGCTCTTCTATCTGTTAGTAACGGAATTAGCTGTGACAAGACTTGTTTGGAATCGCCAATTAGACCTATTTTGACGGGATACCTTAAACCAATTTTTTCCGGTTTTATGTCAATTTGAATCCCTACAGCTTGTCCTGGCCTAGGCAGATACTCAATATATGGAAAAGATGTTCCTATCATAAATAACGTATCACTCTCAGTCATGGCATCACTAGAAGGTTCAGTTCCCAAAAAACCAATGCCACCCAAAGTGTATGGATGGTCGTCTGGAACTACGGCTTTTCCCAGCATTGCTTTTATTATGGGTGCATTTAGTTTCTGTGCTGCAATTATTACTTCTTCTGAAGCATTCAAGGCTCCCTGACCAACTAATATGACAATTTTTTTTCCATTATTCAGAACTTCTGCAGCTTTCTTAATCATTAGTATGTCAGCTGAAATGGGGCCAACAAAGATGTCAGATGTATGTCCCGGAACTTTATGTCTTGAATAATGACCCTCCAGCTTTTGTTCCTGTACGTCATTTGGAATGTTAAGATGACTAACACCTTTACGAACAAATGCGGTTCTACATGCTATATCTACAGCCATTTCTGCCTGCCGCGGTGAACCTATCATACTATTATAAACCGCAACGTCGGAAAAAAGATTAAGTAAATTTACATCCTGTTGAAAACTAGAATTCATCAAATCGGTGGATGTTCCTCCTGTAATAACGATAACAGGAATGTTATCTGCCTTTGCATCATATAATCCGTTTAAAAGATGAATGGCCCCAGGACCTGCAATCGATGTACATACACCCAGTTTTCCAGTATACTTTGCATATCCACAAGCCATCAATGCAGCAGATTCCTCATGTCTTACAAGGACAAATTTGATCTTGTCTCTTCTCACTCTTAGGGCCTCTATAAACCCGTTAATACTGTCTCCAGGAATACCAAAAACAACATCGACCTTCCAATCAATGAGTGCTTCAGCAACTATATCTCCAGTTTTTAGATCCTCGTATTCACTCATACGATACTATTGGTTATTATTTCTAATATATCTAAATGCATCTATGTTCGATGAAAATTGCAATGCATATTAAATTTTGCCAATACCTCCGTTCTCAATGAATACTTATGCAAAATTTATTGAACAAGTCAAACCAATTATCCTAATACAAGTTGAAACAGAAAAGTTACAACGCGAATTATGAAAATTCCATATGTTTTTATCGTACAATCTTTTTACAATAAATATCCAATGATGGTGGCCTTGGGTTCTATTTGGGGTATCTAAATGGCTCTAAAAATGAGATATCTTGAGCTCAATAGGAAAATAAGAGATGTAAGAATGTTGGCGATTCAAGGGATCGCTGAAGCTGGTTCTGGACATCCAGGAGCATCATTTTCAGCAGCAGAAATTATGGGAGTCCTATATTTTCACAAAATGAAAAATCGACCAATGGATCCATTCTGGGAAGAAAGGGACTATTTCATTAATTCAAAAGCCCATTCCGCTCCTGGATTTTATGCAGTTTTAGCGACAGCTGGTTATATTGATACGAAGGAGATAAAGACACTTCGAAAACTTGGTTCTCGCCTACAAGGACATCCTGTTAGATATTCGGAGCGACAAAAAGATCATAGCTTTCCAGGCATAGAATATTCAGGGGGATCTGAAGGAATTGGTTTATCAGTATCAATCGGAATTGCACTTGCGAAAAAGAGAGATGGTCAGAAGAATAGAGTTTATACTTTAATCGGCGATGGTGAATCAAATGAGGGCCAAATCTGGGAGGCAGCAATGGCCGCATCTAAATTTAAGCTTGATAATCTAGTAGCTATCCTAGATAGGAACAAAATTCAGCAGGATGGTTTTACAGAAGAAATAATGCCTCTGGATCCCGTTAGAGACAAATGGGCAGCATTTAATTGGAATGTCGTGGAGGTTAATGGACACAAGATAGAACAGATAATCGACGCTTTGAGCAGAATCGAAAAGGTAGAGGACAAGCCGTCAATAATAATCGCGAATACTACAAAGGGTAGGGGAATCAAGCATATGGCCAATAATCCACAATGGCATGGCAAGGCACCTCCCAAGAAACATGTTCCAATTTTACTGGAAGAACTTCAAAGTGAGATTTTGATAGCCCCTTCAATTATTGCAGGAGAGCCTGAGAATTATGAAGAAAAAGTAAGAAGAGCAGAACGGGCAGGAGCAGATTTTATTCACCTGGATATAATGGATGGAAAATTTGTTCCTAGTACTTCATTTTTTGCAGATACCATTAAACATCTGAGAAAAATATCTAGCATCCCTTTTGATGCTCATTTGATGATAGAAAAACCTGTTAATCATATACAAGAATACATTGAGGCAGGTTGTGATATTGTTACAGTACATGTGGAAGCGTGCAACGAATCAGAATTTTTGGAAATTAATAAAATGCTACTAAACGCTGGTATCAGTCCTGGAATTGCTATAAATCCGGCAACTCAATTTCCGGGTTGGATACTTGAACACCTTGATAACATCGATATTATGATAATTATGTCTGTGAATCCAGGATTTGCTGGACAAAAATTTATTTCGGAAACACTCGATAAGATGGCCGAAATTGTCAAAACATTGAAGAGCAACAACTACAAGGGATTCATAGAAGCTGATGGAGGAATTGATGCAACAACCCTTCAACAAGTATTTGATGCAGGAGCCAGAATCATGGTAGCCGGTAATGCAGTGTATGGATCCCCTGATATCAACTCTAATATTATACAGTTAAGACACAAGGCTAATGTTGCGATTGAAACAAAGCTATTAGAATTGGCAACTATAAATGACATGAGATCTGACTGGATTAAGTCACGTAAAAATATGCTAATACCTTTGGCAAGAGAGCTTGGAATTGAGGAGGATCTGCATGCAATTAAGTGACAAAAATGTGATCTCTGACATGAGAACTGCTTATGGTAAGACCCTAGTAGATTTGGGAGCAAAGGATCCTAATATTGTCTGCCTTGGAGCTGATACAACTGATTCTCTAAAAACGAAACTTTTCGGTGACAAGTTTCCCAATAGGCTATTCAATGTTGGTATTGCTGAAGCAAATCTTGTCTCAATTGCCGCCGGATTAGCGATAGCAGGTAAAGTGGTGTTTGCAAGTACCTATGCAGCATTTTTACCCGGCAGATGCCTTGATCAGATTAGAAATACTATATGTTACCCTTTTCTAAACGTAAAATTGGTTGTATCACACGCGGGACTTACTGTCGGACCCGATGGTGCATCTCATCAACAAATAGAAGACATTTCTACAATGCGGACAATTCCAAACATGAAAGTACTCGTCCCATCAGATTCTATATCTGTTAAAAACTTGATTCCACTTATAAGTTACACTCCGGGGCCATTTTTCATGCGTCTTGCGCGTCCATCAAATTCTAATACCTATGAAGATAATTTTGATCAATTTGATATAGGAAAGAGTAACACAATTAGGGACGGCTCTGACATCACTTTGATTGCTTGTGGTCTGATGGTATCAAAAGCAATTGATGCCGCACAGACACTTGAAAAAGAATATTCTGTCTCCTGTAGAGTAATAGACATGTACTCTATTAAACCAATTGATGTTGACATTGTATACCGTGCTGCAATAGACACTGGTGTTATCGTTACTATTGAAGAACACAGCATTATTGGGGGTCTAGGAAGTGCCGTTTGTGAAGTTACAGCGGAGCATCATCCTGTTCCTGTAAACAGAATTGGAATAGCAGATATTTTTGGTGAATCAGCCAGAGAAACAGAGATAGAATCGCTCTTAAGTAAATATGGTTTAAGTTCAGATAATATTGTAGAATCTGTTCTAAAAACTAGGAAAAAGTTGAAGAAATGAAAATATTTCTTGATACTGCAAGTGTCGAATCTATAAATAAATTTGTCGACATGGGCGTCGTGGATGGAATTACAACAAATCCTACATTAATTTCTAGAGAGAAAGGACACCCAGAAGACATAATGCGCGAGATTGTGAGAATTGTAAAAGGTCCAGTAAATTTGGAAGTAATAGCAACCAACACTAATGACATGGTTGAAGAAGGTTTGAGGTTAAAAAAATTTGGTCAAAATGTTATAGTGAAGGTTCCAATGACTGTGGATGGATTGATGGCAGTAAAGAAGCTGAAAGAAAAGGGAATCAAGACAAACGTAACTTTGATCTTTTCATCAAATCAAGCTCTGTTAGCTGCAAAAGCAGGAGCGTCATACGTTAGTCCGTTTATAGGAAGACTTGATGACGTTGGACAAGAAGGTATGACTATAATTCGAGAATTGGTTCAGATCTTTACAAATTACGGTTATCACTCGGAAATTTTGGTTGCCAGTGTAAGGCATCCTATTCACGTTATTGAGGTTGGAAAATTAGGTGCGCACATTGTAACACTTCCACCTGAAATACTGGGCAAGATGCTAACTCACCCACTTACTGATAAGGGCTTGTCATTGTTTCTCTCAGATTGGGAAAAAGTCAAAAAGGAACACAAGTACAATATTTAATTTGATTCGGAGCAATACATCGTCTTACCAAAAGAAGACATATCACATTATGTTCAGGTAAGCGTTATACTTGTAAAAGTGATAGGACCTTTGCGGGAATTTCATTTAATTGACTAACTACCAAAATCCTTTCATATTCAAGATATTTTAGGTTCAACCCAATATTGATAGCATTATTTACATTCTTTCCCACACCAACAGCAACCATGTGAATTCCATTCATTTTGTAAGTCTTGATAATTGACCGAACCGCGTTATAGTCGGACGGTTCACCATCAGTCAGGGTTATCATTATGTCGGGTCTGTATGTTTTCATTAAGGGTAACAATAAATTATAAATTTCAGCAAGTGGTGTCCCGCCACTTGGTTTAATTTGAACCAAATTACGTGCATTTATTGAGGTCCATTTCACATCCGCGTGTTTTATTACCCAACATATGACTTTTTTATTCCTAGTACTAAATGCATAGGCAGAAAATTTTACATCCAAAAATTTCAATGCTTCACAAAGAGCTACAGTTGCCTTTTTGTATTCTAGTTCATATTCGTCTATACTGCTGGAATGATCCAACAAAAGTGCAATTTTTGTGTTTATGGTATTTTTAAAGTCCACGAGAAACGGTTTTGGTTGAGATTCAATTATTGAATCTACGTCAATCTCATCACCAGTAATATCATGTTTTTCTCTCCATTCTCTCTTCCATGATCTGATTGCTGATTTTAACTTTGTAATCAAATCGTTATCATAAATTACGCTTTCATCTAAATGGACGCTATCGGGAACCTCCAATCCAAACTGTTCCATGGTTGAGTAACCCCTAATGTTTGTTTTCCTGCTTTCCTTTACAAGACTTTCGTATTCCTTTAATATTTGGGCACCTGCAATGATGTCATTAGTAGATTTTTGATTTTCTTTGTTTCGAATTTTTACTAATCGTTCGATTTCTTTTATCAAATTTGTTTCTGTCAACGATAACCCAATTTTACTTCTTAAGGAAACAATTGGAATAGTGAAAAGAGAATCAATTTGAAGTATCTTTATAATTTTGGGAATTTGTCGTTCTATCCATTCAGTTTTGTGGTTTTTTTCTATTGACTCACTTATTAATTCTCTGGCAACGTTAACTGCAGTGTGAACACGATCCAACTCTGAGCCAAACAATTCGCCCTTCACATAACCAGTAATAAGATATTGAGAAAAAGCCTCTATCACCTTGTGTTTTCCATATAGTGAATTGAGCAAGGGCCTTGACAACCATGAAATCCCTTCATTAAAAATAACTTCATTCTCCATACCTTTCCATTCTCCTAACCCTAAAATTTCAATTCGTTTCAATTCTATTGAGTTTAGGATGAAGCCAAAGGCGTGATCATTACTCAGGGCTTTTGTTGAATATGCTATTCGCATGGATTCATACCATAATGCAATTCGCCATTGGCGATATTTTTGAAATTCTGTACCATTGTAGTATCTGAGAGATGGCATGGAAATACTATTTTTTGCCAAGTTTGTGGAAGGGGGTTTGTCCTCTATCAGTAAGATAGTCGCTTTGTTATTACCGGACCATCTTCTACAAAGAAACGTTCCTAAATTAATTAGTACATCATTTCGTAAAGAAAAATTCTGCACATAAGAAAATGACATGTCGTCAGGCAAAAATGGAAGTAATCATGTCCATTACTTTTCTATATTCCACTTCCCCCCATTGATCATAAACATTGGCATATACTACTTCAGCAGCATCTTTAGCAGATACTTTATTTGTTAGCAGTTTCGCGAAGGCTATGGATTCTCTTATGCTAGGACTGTAGTATAGCTCCTCTAGGGAAGCTGCCTCTCTTAGACTGTTCGCCAACTTAAGGGCATTGTCGATGTCATTTTCAATTGAGGGATCAAAATTAACATGTTGTTTGATGATCTGTTTCTCAATTTCTTTTGGAGGGTATTCGAGCCTTAATCTCACAGGAAACCTGCTCAACAATTGTGGCGGTAGTTCTTTAGTTCCTTCGTGCGATAGAGGATTAATAGTGGCAAATACAAACCAGTTATCTGACGCATTTATTACTTGACCTTCTGCCTCCTTCAGCACTATCTGTCTTCTGTCATCTAATGCTTCATCCAGACGCAAAAGCACATCGGCTTCTGCAGCGTTAAGTTCATCCAAATATAGAATTCCTCCATCTCTCATTGATTTAATCAAGATACCTTCTACAAATGTAACTTCTCCTTGACTCATGGTTTTAGTTCCAACTAAATGAGATTCACGGGTCCTTAGACTAAAATTAATTGAATAAAGAGTTTTCCCAATATCAGCTGCAAATTTTCTTACCAAGCTAGTTTTACCGGTTCCTTTCGGTCCTATTATAAGTACAAAGAGTGATGATTCATACGCCTTTTTAATGACTTCAAATGAATTATTCCAATCAAAATAATTAGAGTCGGAAACATCTTTCATTTAGTAGTTATTTTTGAAATATGTAAATAAAAACTAATTGTTCTCATTCATCTAGACCTTAATATGGATTTTTTAGCATTTAGGTAATCCGTAATCAAAATGCGGTCTATTTCAGCTGGATTTATGTAATATGATCTGCCTTTCACGTATTTTTCCAACTCATTAACATAACTCAATAGTGAATCTTCTTCACTAACCATGATTGTGTCTATATCAATGCCAGATTTATGACATTTTCTAGCCTCCATAATCGTTTTTTCCCCAATATACTGGTCTACTTGTCTATACCTGTAGCAAAGGTAAACTAATTTCCCAGATTTAGTATCAAGTGATAATTCTTGTTCTTTTCGAACTGTATCTACTGCCTCTTTGTCAGCAGTGTAAAATTGAGAGTAAGGCCTTTCACATTGTATTTTATTTCGTTCTTGATCAGAATCAATAAAACATGCGCTAGGATGACCATCCGTTATAAGCACTATTTTCTTGTTTACTGTAGATTCATTTTGAAGAATTCTCTTTGCTAGTCTGAAAGCAGCTTGATAATTAGTATAGTGCATAAAACCCATACCAGACTCAAATGTTTTCAGATAAGGTATGTCATATGGCGATACCCTTGACGCCAAAGCACCAAATCCTACTATGTGAATTGAATCTGAAGGAAAAAATTTTTGATTCAACAAAAACAAGCTCCACAATGCCCTTTTTGCTGCTTCTATCCTACTCATATCCCCAAACATTGTTGAATATCTCATCGTTGAGCTTAGATCAATGCAATACGCAACTGCGACATTCACATCCCGCTTTGTTTCATAAATTTCCAAATCATCAGGTCGCAGCTCAAGTGGTAACCGGATTGAAAAATTTGATCCAGATCTTCCCTCAATGGCGTTTAATAATGATCTTGGAACGTTAATCAACCTTAAATCGTCTGACGGTTCATATTTTTTTGTAGAATCTAGATTTATCGAACCACTTCCACTAAAAGTAGTTTCATGAAGTCCGATAGATCCCTTATTCAATGCTCTTATTACATCTTCTAGTAATCTACCTCCTACTGCAAAAAATCCTTTTTTGCTCAACCATCTTCTTGAATCTCTGATATAACCTGATTCTTGGAGTTGAGTAATTATGGATGACTCTCTACCACTGGGTTTGGGTTCATCTGCGTAACTTTGGCCGCTCTTTTTTTTCTTTTCCTTTTCGTTTTTCAGATTCTGTAATTCCTGTTCAATCTCTTCGAGTTTTGGCTGATCTTCTTTCAGGATTTCTTGACCCAAAATTTTAAGAAAATCTTTCAGCATGCTTTTAGGGATTTTTTTTGTGGGGGACTTGTCCTCTCTGTCATCAGGAAAGTTAACAAGATTATGATAAGTATATTTCTTGATATTGTTACTAATGGCGGACATAGATCCCTTCCTTCCTATCAAGTATCGGGGGATCAGTAAATCTAAGGCCTTCCAATATCAGTTCGGTTACAGAAGCTAGGTATTCAGGGTCTTTCGTACTATCAAGCTGATCGGCACCGGTTGTCACATCACCAAATTTTTCTTCAAATATTTTTTGGTCTTGGATTATGTTGTTCTTTACGATTTTAATTACTTCACTTAATGAATTAAATTTGTTTAGCTGTGAGTGATAGCTCTTGGGAGTGTTGCTGTTCCCAGTAATGTCCTGAGAGACAAAAAATGTCTTGTTTATATTGAATTCATTTTTTATGTTAATTAATCTTTCAGGAGGGATCTCTACGAGATAATAATTACAAGTTTTCTTGATAGAATCCGAAATTATATTGTCTAAAATATTCATTCGATTTTCATAACTGTCGTCTATTTCTGAGAGCTCAAATTTTGCAGTTTGCCGAATACTGTAGATGTCACTAAAACGAGGAACAGTTGTTATGTTATTATCTACATTCCTCACTCGCTCTGCTTCTGCTACCAAGATCTCCAATGAATGTATTGACATCCTTACACTTACACCTTTTTCTTGATTTATTTCAGGATGACTTCGGGCAGTTCTTGTAATTTCGGCCAAAGTTCTTAAAATAAAAATCGGTAACACTACGTTTTGTCTATTGGGAATGTTTGCCTCTTGAATCATTATTTTCATTTCGTCATAGACATTGTTTGGGTAACGTGTTACGATATGACTCTTTAATCTATCATAGAGTGGTTCTATTATTTTGCCTGAATGCGTGTAATCAATTGGATTTGCTGTTGATATTATTCTTGTATCGGGTTTGAAAATTACCGGATATGAGCCAGTAGTGTAGATGCCCTCCTGCAGGACACTCAACAGGGCTACCTGTTTTCTGGGGTCCAGTACAGGTAATTCGTCAATGCAAAATACACCATGCCTGGCCAAAAGAAGCTGCCCCGGAGAATAGGACTCGATATTGTAAATTTCCACTCCTTTTTTTGCTATTTTTATAGCGTCTATTTGACCAACAAGATCCTTCACAGAAATGTCTGGCGTTGCAAGCAGGTACTTGAAACGAGAGGGACCGTCAAGCCAAACGATTTTGGTATCTAATCTATTATTTCTTATTTTATCCTCTGTTTCAGTTGAAACATAAAATTCTGGCCTCGCCCTAATAACTTCCCTGTCTTCTAGCAATGAAATTAATTCGTTTTCTGGAATTAAAGTTGGAATGTCGTTAGTAATCGATCCCTCAATGATAGGAATTGGGGAAAGTAAATTTTTTGCTATAGTCTCAGCGATCTTGGTCTTTGCTTGTCCAATTTGACCTACTAGCAATATATCGTGATACGATAGTATCGCTCTATTTAACGAGGGAACTATATCATCATCATAACCAATAATTCCGGAATATGGAAACTTTTGTTGTTTCAGCTTTAATAATAAATTCCCTCTAAGCTGATCATTAACAGATACGTGTTTGTAGTTGACTGATAATAATTCTTCAAGGGTTTTGATTTCATTGAAATTTTCCGGTACACCGGGCGCAGATTCTCGATAGTCAGGATTTGAAGTATAACTTTTATGAACGATATCTCTAAAATTTTCAGAAATCAATCTTCTTTCATCAGCTCGTTCTACCTACAAATTTAAAGGTTTCAAAGCTTATTTTTGTTTTGTCGTAACACAACGCTTTTTTCATCAATTACACCTTAATGTGTCAGCATGGTTTTTATTTCGGAAAATGATGGTCGTAAATGTTGTCGATATCCGAATATAGGCATATCTTAAGAGTAGCTGGCAAAGATATAGAGGGTAGCAAGAAAATTATTATTGCCCTGAGTCAAATTAAGGGTTTGGGTTATAATTTATCACAAGTCATACTACAGTCATTAAACATCAATCCTAACATGAGAATAGGATTTTTAACAGAAAAAGAAGTAAGTGATATTGAGGGCGTAATAAAAAATCCATCAGTAATAGGAATTCCAAATTGGTATCTTAACAGAAGAAAGGACAGCGATTCAGGTTCAGACAAGCATTTGATAACTTCTGATCTCGATTTTACTATTTCAAATGATATTGAAAGGGAAAAAACAGTGTATAGTTGGAGAGGCTATAGGCATATGTTCGGACTTAGGGTCAGGGGTCAGTGTACCCGAACTACCGGTAGAAAAGGCGGTGCTGTGGGTGTAAAGAAGGTTGTAATGAGACCAACAGGTGGCGCCGGAGCCCCAGGTGCGGAAGCAAAGGACGCCGGTGCCGCAGCACCAGCTGCAGAACCCGCCGCTCAAGAGAGTGGTGCAAAAGGCAGTGCGCCAAAAACTTCGGAAAATAAAGAGTAGTGTGGTAAATGGGAGATCCAAGAAAATCACGCAAAAGTTACAGAAGACCAAGACGAATATGGAATTCGGACCAGCTAAGTTCAGAGCTATATATCATTGGTTCTTACGGTCTTAGGAACAAGAGAGAACTTTGGAAGGCTCAAACCAGAGTCGCAAATTTTAGAAATCAAGCAAGGACGCTGCTGGCTTTGACGTTGGAAGATAGACAGGAAAAAGAGACGCATCTTTTGTCTTTCCTAAATAGGCTGGGACTAACGAGTACTTCGAGCTTAGATGACATATTAAATTTGAAAATTGAAGACATACTAGAAAGAAGGTTGCAGACAATTGTAATGAGGAAAATGGGTATCAAATCTCCATTTCAGGCAAGACAAGTGGTTATCCATGGACATGTTTCCATCGGGAATCGAAAGATAAACTTGCCTGGATATCTTGTAAAGAAAGAAGATGAACCAAAAATTTTGGTGCATGTACAGGTTACAAATCAACCAGCAGAGCCCATAACAAATTAAGCCTAGAAAGTCAAAGGTTATTTGTAGATACTCCATCTACAATATCAATGGTATCTATTTTTCCATCAGAATCCATGTCAAATCCTTGAACAACAAGCGCCCAATTGTTATACTCGCCAAATTTTTTTAATATCTCATTTCCATGATTGGTTAAGGCGATTATTGCTGATTTGGTACCTGCGGATCTGACTCCCGCTATAATTATGACGTTTAAACTTTCAGAAAAGGGATTCCTAATTTTTGCGATTAGTCCGTGATTGTCAAGTGTATGAGTCCTTCCATGTGGAGCTACTAAACCAGACCAGAAATTGGTTTCATCAAATCGGATTGGTAAATATCTGTTGAATTCTGAAGTAATAATATTAGTTCCAGGACCACCAATAGAAATGATATTATCTGTTCTTGATATTTTTTCAGAATTTGCATCGACATCTAACTTGACGACAAAGTTTGATGGAAGGCTACAAAAACTCCCAAGGAAAAAGGCAAGTTGTGTTGCGTAGTGGCCATCCCTGGCAGATGATCGATAAGGACCATGTGGCTCAGGAGCACCCACAACTATAGTACCATTGAAGGAACCGTCCTGAATAAAGTCTTGAAAGAACGTACTAACCTGATGGCTAACAGTATCATTTCTTGACTTTTCAAATTTCCTCTCTCCCCAATTCATTTCGATTCCAAAAGCAGGATATTCTGTCTTGTAGAGTTTCGCAGTACCTCCTCTCACAAATGACGTTTCTACTTGTCCTATCGCCTTAATTGCCAATAGTTTTTTGATGTAGTAGTATGCACTCTGCTCGTATATTTTCAGTTCCTTTGCTATTTGTGCTGGATACATTGGATGGACTGAAAGAAGATTGATGATTTTCCAAGCTATCGGATTTGATAAAATACGCATTTCGCCCGGTTTTTCTAATATTGAAATTTCCTTTGCGAATGTATTTTCCTCAGCAGAATATATAAGGTTCTTTTTTTTCATCAACCATCAATTGACTTACTATTATATATTAACATTGTCTGGTGTATTAAAGCGCATAACCTGCTGAAATTTTTATCTGCCTTGAGTTGAAAGCTATTTCCACAAAAGCATTATAATTTTTCTTATAGTGGTAACTTGTCATATTAATAATTATTTTAAAGCAATGTAAATTGTAGAATAGTATTATGTGTTCAATAATCGGATACAAAGGCAATGATCATGCTTCTTCCGTATTAATTGAAGGTCTTGAAAAAATGGAATACAGAGGATATGACAGTGTGGGTATTGCTACGATTAAATCCGGAAAACTCTTGTCACGTAAGGGAGTAGGCAAAGTTGCGGAAGTCAATAAGTCCCTGCGACTAGATGAGTTACCCGGCAAGATAGGCATAGGACACACAAGATGGGCAACGCACGGAGGCATCGTTGATCATAATGCACATCCTCATCTTGCATGTAATTCCACAATTGCTGTAGTGCACAACGGTATAATAGAAAATTATGATGAACTAAAAGAAGAACTCGAAAGATCAGGTCATAAGTTCAAGAGTGAGACTGATAGCGAAGTAATTGCTCATCTCTTGGAGGAATATTTTGAGATCACCAGAGATATCCGATTATCTATGATATTTACATGCAAACGACTAGTGGGTTCTTTTGCATTTGTTGCTGTGTTTAATTCGTCTACTCTATGTGGCGCAAGGTATGATGAACCACTGATAGTAGGCGTTGGTAACGATGACTATTTTCTTTCTAGTGATATTCTAGGTTTTTTGAATCATACTGATAAGGCAATATTTTTGGATAATCGCGATATAGTCGTAATTAATGATAGTGACATCTCCTTTTTCAATTTCGATGGAGACAGAATTTCAAGAAAAATAACACAAGTTGCCTGGGAGTTGGGAGACGCTGATAAAGGCAAGTATTCTCATTACACATTGAAAGAAATTCATGAGCAGCAACAAACCATAGTAAAAAGCCTGGACCAAGATCAGAAAAAGTTAGAAAAATTTTGTAGTATTATATCAGGGGCCAAAAATATCTTTATTACTGGCAGTGGAACAAGTTACCATTCTGCATTACTGGCCAAACAAATCTTTTCGAAATCAAAGATTCATGTTGAAACAATCATGTCAAGCGAATTCCAGTATTCATCTGATATGCTGGATGAAAATTCGGTTTTATTGGCTATTTCCCAGAGTGGGGAAACCGCAGATGTAATGGAATCTGTAAAAGCGGCCAAGCACATGGGCGCCAAAGTGCTCTCGATAGTTAATATCCCTACCTCCTCACTTGCAAGATTGAGTGATTCTTATCTTGAAGTAAACTGTGGTCCTGAAATAGGAGTTGCGGCAACCAAGAGTTTTACAAGTCAAATTGCCTTATTGTATCATGTTGCAGACATAATCGGTGGGAAATCAAACGGTATATCTGAGAGTAAAGAGATTTTGACGAAGTCTGTTAGTGAAGTTCTTGAATTAGATTCACAGATCGAAAGTGTCGCAAATCGGATAAAAGATTCAAAGGACGTATACATACTGGGCCGATCTTTTCATTTTCCTGTCAGCCTGGAAGGCGCATTAAAAATCAAGGAGCTGTCTTACATACATGCCGAAGGTATGGCTGCAGGTGAATTAAAGCATGGACCTTTAGCACTTATAGATAATAACAGCATTGTCATAGTCATACATCCTAATGATTCTACTTATAGCGACACTTTGTCAAACATTCATACCATAAAATCAAGAGGTGCAAAAATAGTTGGTATATCAAACAAGAGGAACGATGTTTATGACTATCAAATTATCATCCCCACGATAAGTGAGTTTCTATATCCTCTCATCGAAGTTATTCCACTACAGCTTCTGGCTTACTATCTTTCAATATGCAACAATGCAAATCCAGATTATCCGCGTAACCTTGCAAAATCTGTCACTGTCAAATAATCCGGTCCCATAATCCACTGTGAAATAAAATACTCTCAGACCATAAGTTTTTCGATATTTCTTTCATACTCTTTTTCAATATTTCTCAAAAAAGTATCCTTCTTAAGAGATCCGTTCGATTTCAATACCAATGTGATTAGGGCGCCTCCGGAGCCTACTCCTTCCTTTACAACACCCCTATCATACATACTAAGGCCATTTTTGGTTGACCTATCTAAACCTGGATTAACTGACATTATGGGAACATCTGGACAAATTGTTTTTGCTAGAAATTCCAGGTCTGAACTCTTATCGTCAGTGACATACGAAGTTGTTCCCAAACAAATGTTCTTTAATGACAACTTCATGGAATGCATGAATGCAAGAACTGCAGCCATCTGAGTTCCTCCCGCAAGCATCAACATGGAACCAGATAGTATAACACCGGTTGCAATTCCAGCCACTGCCGGTATCATCGGGTCGCCTAATAATGATATTATTTTGAACGGATCTTGCAAATCTTGAATTTTTTGATTCTTTATTGCTTGCTTAACAACTTGTATCTTCAAGTCATGTGGGTTTATTGGCATACTGCTGCTAATTTTGTAGTTTGCGTCAATACCAAGACCTGTCAATACACCAAGCCCCGTAGTGGTTCCACCTGGAATGCTTTCACCTACCACAATCAAATCATTTGACATGGATAATTGTTGTCCCAGTAATTTGCCATATTCAAAAGCCTGATGAGTTTCAAATAGTTCTAACGCAGGTTCATACTGAATATTTCTGCCATGGTTAATTCCAAATGATATGTGTGGAATCTTGGGTTTAATTTTCGATCCTGAATCCACTACCAAGCATGGAATTTTACCCATTAGTAGGGCTGTTCTGGTTAACAGCGCTGGTGTTGGAATTCCATCCGGAGTTGCAGGCACTCCTTGAATCGAAAAGCATTTTCCGTGATACAGAAACTCGGAATCTGCTGCTGGAGTGTATTTAATTAACTCTGGATTCGCTCCTGCAAAAGTTATTCCTGGAATCTGACTAGTCTCTGTATACGAGATAACGCACACAAAAATGGGGTTTCTGGTATGAAAATTTTCAGTTGTGTTACTTTTTTGAGAACAAGTTATGTCAAATAATTCGGACATATGTTAATCCTCGCCAACCATATATTTTAAGAAGGCTTCTTTAGTTTTGAAATTTAGCATCGGATTATTTGTCCTTTCATTGAGAATTGTTGATGTTGGTGTACTACCGTAATTGTGACCCGGATACACTACTAATGAACCATCAAAACTTGCGACTTTGGATAGACTGTCATACATCTTATCAGGACTGCTTCCTGGTAGGTCAACCCTGCCAATGTTACCTACAAAGAGAGTATCACCTGTAATAATGGCTTCTTTATTCGCAATAAGGCATATACTGTCTTCAGAATGACCTGGTGTATACACAACCTCTAGTTGTACATCTCCGATTTTAATGATTTCTCCATCGTTCACCGATTTATCTTTTCTATTCCTTGACTTTTCGTGCTGAATTATTTGAGCTTTTGTAATTTCGGCAATTTGATCGTTCCCTAGAACATGATCAAAATGTGTATGTGTATTTATTACGTATTTCGCAGAAATCTTATCTCTGTCCAAGAAGTCAAGGATTTTTTCAAGATCCCATGAAGGATCAATGACGGCCCCGATGTTACTTTTTTCATCAAAAATAACATATGAAAAATTCTGCATATTGCCTACTGAAATCTGAGCTATTTTCATTTTAAAGCACTCCCTGCTCAGCTTCAATTGGAATTCCAATTTTCTCCAGATGAAGCTCGCCTATATATTCTTTTTTTATAGTTAACCCATTTTTGATTCGATGAAAAGTAACGGTAGCATCAGCTTTGACACATTTATCATGATAACTTCCATCATTTGGATTGAGACCTGAAGGGATATCCACAGAAACAACATATGCTTTAGAATTGTTTATCAAATCAATTGCAGTCGAAAAAGGATCCCTTATTTTTCCTTTTATCCCTGTGCCAAAAATCCCATCAATAATAATGTCCGAGTTTGACAACTCCTTTTTCGCCAAATCTAGTACATTATTTCCCTCAATGATTTTTACTGACTTCATCTTTCTTATAATTGACCAGTTCGCAGTAGTTTCTTCAGTCTTTATGTTTTTGGAATCCCCAATAAGCACGACGATAACTTCAGCGCTCTGGTAGCCTGAAAGGTGCCTTGACGCAACCATAGCATCTCCTCCATTATTACCTGTTCCACAAAACGATACGATTTTTTTGCCTGCAAACTCTGGCCCCTTTTTGGAAAAGATAAAATCTGCAAGACCGTGTCCTGCGTTTTCCATCATCAATATTTTTTTCATACCAAAAACAGCAGATCCATTCTCCTCAATACGATACATTTGCTCGGAAGTAATTGGTTGCTCTCGTGCTATCATTGATTGTTAATCATAATCGAGAAATAAAAATTATGATCTATTAAATATGCCTCTTAAAAAGGCATGATATAGTTTTTCAGGTTACTTTTCCTTGTCTCTCTGTTCGTGATTTCATAAGTACTTCCATCGTAGGCACATTTTATGACTGGTAATTCTTTCATTCTAGAATATTTGTCTGCTATTTTATAATATTCTTGCAACTTTCTGTGAATGTAAACTGTTTTACCTTCCTCTCTAATTCTTCTTTTTTGCATAAATTTGAATGCCAAAACAACATGCGCAGTTTTGTAAACCCGGAACATATCTCTTATTTGAAAACATCTTTGGATTTGATCAGAAGGAACATAAAGACTATCAGCAGTTCCAGATTTGGCCTCAATTGATAGGAATATTGATTCCTTGTTATTTACAGCTATAATATCTGGCAAATTTGCACTAGATCCTCCCAAACGTCTTGCTCTCCAGGGATTATTACTATTCAGTTTTTGGACAAGTACATGTTCAAAACTATATCCTCTATTTCTTCTAATCCTGTTCAATTTGGTGTAAAAATGTTCCACGTCTTCCTGAATAGTTTTATTCTTACCAGGTATCATAGTCTGATAGGTTTGTGCTTGATACACCAAGATATCATGCATTCCACACACTAGTATATAATTCCGAAAGAATGAAATTTTTGAACAAATACGTCTTGAAATACTATACTAATTTCATCTATCCTGTCGAGTTCGTCGTCTCCAAAGAATCAATAAATATATTGGCAAACAACATGTTTCTTAATGCTATCACATGTTCAATATGATGTAGAGGAAATCAATAAAAAATTCAAAGATATAGAGGAAAGAAGGAATACTATTATCAAGGGAACAAGAGACGCGACTATACTTTGCAGCAAAGCAATAGTATCGATGCACGCTCACAAAAAAAGTGAATCAATTGAATATATTGAAAAGGCAAAGGGATTGTTGCAGCAATTTAGGGAACTGGGTAAAGATGATCTTCAAAAATATTTGTTTGTAGCGGAACAAGAGTATGTGGAGGCCTGCTGTCTTTTTTCAATAATTGAAGATAATGTAATACCAAGCATGCAGTCGCTGGAAGTATACGATATATCATATGTCATGGGACTCCTAGATTGCATCGGTGAGATTAAGCGTATGATTATCGATAAAATTAGGTCGGAGGGCATATCGAACGTAAATTCTTTGTTTGAGTTAATGGACAGGATCTACGGGACTATATATCCACTAGCTGTTTACGATAACCTTATGCCCGGATTAAGAAAAAAATTGGATATTTCACGATTGCTGATAGAAAATGTTAGGGCAATAGTAACCGAAGAAAAGCGCAGAACGGTAATGATAGAAAGAATACAGGAATTCGAAAGAAAGCTTATGACTTTAGAACATTCCAAATAATAGTAACGATTACGCACATCCTAATTTTACGAATGCATCTGACATTAATTTGCTCAGGTCTTTTTGCCACTCTGGAAATTTATTTGGATCTTTTGGATAATTATGATAATGAACAACCAATTTCTTATTTACATCCGCAGTGTGCTTAAGATCTTCTGCCAATCTTTTATTGATGGCTCCATGAATAAACATAATGAGCTTATCGACCTTACCAAATTCAGGATGTTCTCCATTCGTTATGTTTTCGATATCTAATTTTGAAAGAAAGTGTTTCATACCAAAATTAATTTGATCGTTTGATAACTTCTGTAGGAGCCTTCTAAAAACTTCAAGACCAGCGGTCTTATATCCATAAGCATCAACAAAATCCAAATTGTACTGCCAAAGTGATTTTTCTGAATAGTCATTGGCTTGTATCGATTGCACCGCGTCTTTTCCTGCTATTGTGGCTGCTATTATTGCCGGACCAATTCCTCCGGCATCAAGTGGCTTTGGCATCCACGCAGAGTCACCAACCAACATGTATCCATTGGCTACCAAGCAGTCGTTCTGCCGTCTGACCGAAACTTGCCATGTTCCCCAGCTATTTCCATCATCAGATTCACCATCAGCTATTTGTGGATTTTTTATCACAGGATTCATCCTAACGTAGTCATCTATCTTTGTCTTCAAATCCTTGCGATGCCCCTGTTTTCTGTTGTGTTCTTCCATGGCCTTTTGTTGAACTCCAAGACCTATGTTGACCTTACTTTTTCCCTTGGGAAATACCCACGCATACCCGCCGGGTGCAATATTTTGATCCAAATGGATAAGACAATAATCGGGATCAAAAAATGTGTTATCTTCTACTTCATTTTCAAAATTATATATGTATCTTCCAGTAGCTTCCAGATCGTCTCTGTTAATTTTCTTTTGAATATGTGAATTTATTGGAAGACTTGTTCGTAGTACAGAAGTAACTCCTGTACAGTCCACCACGATTTTACATGTCTTTTTAAACGGGGATTTTGTTTCTAGATCTTCGCCCTCTATTCCAATTACATTGTTATTATCGGTTACCACATTTCTTAATGCTAAATTATATTTAATTTCTATACCGACATTAAGCGCGTCATTGAGTTGCTTTTGAGGCAAGACTTTTCTATTGAGAATATACCCTTCACCGTCAAACGATATTGATGTTTCATGGTCCGGTGAGAACGCTTTAACTCCCTTAACCGGATGTTCAATTTCTGGACTCTGCCATTTTATTCCTATCCTTGATGTCATGTAATCTACACTATTCTTGCCAACAGCGTCACCGCATACCCATCCTGATATTGTCTTCCTACCTAACTGTGGTGATGCATTTCTATCTACCACTAGGATCTTAAGAGATTGTTTTGAATAATAAGCAGCGGAAGATGCAACTATCATACCGGCTAATCCTCCCCCAGCTACGATAATGTCATAATCTCTCAGTTCCGATGTCATAAACCAAAAATGAAAAGATATTCAATTGTTAATTAAAGTTCCGAATAATGACTTAAGACTAGGATGGAGGGAGTGGGATTCGAACCCACGAACCCCTAAGGGACGGGATCCCTCATGGTCACAATCTAATCTTGAGTCCTGCGCGGTTGGCCATGCTTCGCTATCCCTCCATAACACTGACAATCTGCTATCCTTATTTCACCTTTACTAGTGAGAATGTCCCCATAAGAAGCTCTCAGGAATCAAGAAAATATAGAAACTTTATTATTGGAATAAGGATGGTAATTGGTAAATGGCGATGGAAACTAAGATAAATCAGTTGCATGCTGGAATGCGTGGGATTAATGTAAAAGGTAAGATAGATTCAATCAAAGAACCTAGAACTGTAAATTTAAGAAATGGTGAAACAGCGCAAGTCGCAGATGCAGTTCTTTCGGATGAGAGCGGTACTATCAAGCTATCATTATGGAATGACCAAATAAATATGGTAACAGAAGGAGATGAAGTTACGATTGAAAATGGATATACTCAATCCTTTAGGGGAGAAAATAGCCTAAATATTGGGCGTTATGGAAAGCTCGTAAAACTTTAGTTTACGTACAATCCTAAATTTGGTATCAATAACCATTAATAGATTCAATCCAAATTAACTTATATATCCAATTTCTGGTTGTTTCTTTTGAACCATTTGCTGAACATCATCACTTTGAGCATTTTTATC
>DATIFZ010000097.1:0-10310 GCA_035454925.1 Nitrososphaeraceae archaeon | reverse complement strand
TGTATCTGCTACGACTATGTTTCTGAGGCCTATGTTCCTAGCATCAATGTTTCTCATTCCACTCATTGTCATATATTACGACAAGTATATTTTAGTTAATACGTATATCATCTATAAACCAGAGCTTCTAACTTGTATTACAACAAGCAATTTAAAAAAACTTTCTAAGTTCATTAGACTCGGAAATTAAGAGCCTTACGGTAAAATTGTTGCTGGAAGAAGGCTAGATGAAATAAGAAGAAAAACAGATCCATAATCGCATTCCAAATTATTAGGGCTTTTCGAATCCTACGTTTTCTAAAGATAATGACTACCTGCAACAATCTAATCCCAAAATAACCAAAGATACCTGAAATAGGTAGCACAGAAAGAACTTGTTGGATTGAGGCTGCCTGTCGCTTTTCAGTTTTAATATTTTGATCTAAGGATTGGATTTTGACACTCCCTCTGTTATGGGTAGCATAGATGGTGTAACCTTCCTCGAGGGAATTTACTGGAATTTACGAGAGTTTGAATTGATATTATTGATCCCTCGCCATTAGCAAATCTGGGAATTGATAATTGTAATGATTTTTTACTTTCCTGTTTAATAGTATAGTTTTCTGTACTGAATATAACCTTGTCTAGAATTTCTGAAGGTGCCTCTAGTGTCAGTAAGATATTGGTAGCAACTGCAGTACCGCTGTTACTGACAGTGAGTGACGACTCTCTGTTATTTTGTTTGATTGAATTGTAGGATCAGTAAGATGTTAGGATAAGAAGCAAGAGGAAAAATGAATTGAACTGCTGCAATAAGTGCTATAATCAGGCTTCCTATCATGAACCAAATTGAACCAATAAGGCTCGCGCTTGACAATACCTTGGCTAATAATTAGACAGTAATTTTGAATTGCTGATACAAAAAAAAGATTAGGTTAATTTGGGATACTCATAACAACTTTTTAGTACTCTTCTTCAGGTGGATTAAATATTCTATAAACAGCCTCGCATTATGCGGGAAAAACATGCAAATAAAAATTCATGGCAGTAACTATCTCACTCTTTTTTTAACACAATTGGTTCACTCTGATGCTTCATTATCTACCAGAGGTAAATTTTTTAATTGTCCAATTTTTTGTGCAGATGTCGTGTTCAAGCCACTCTGAAAAGAGAGAACGACTATTAGTTGTAAGAATACGGTAATGGCTATTTTTATCGATTGATTCGATAAGGACAACAGTATATGAACAACAGATTTGAATTTAAGGATTATACGGTTATACTATTTTTGACTGTTTTTAACGAGAATTTTTTGTTATTTGATGAAATTTCTTTACTCAATAGTTAAATAGTTGAATTTTCATCTAGATGGGTTATGCAAAAAAGTGATAGCGACATGCGGTTTACTTTACTATTCTTTTCAATAATCGCTTTAGTTTTTTCGATTCCATTGCTTGGCTCTTCAAACAAAGCAATTGCAGCAGGAACATTTACCATTGAGTCAAAAATAAACCTCCAAAATTTAAACGGCGTTGGCAAATTGAAAGTTGTAACATCTGCTAACGGTGATACACAGATTAAAAATGTGACAGGTAGTGAACTGAAGTCGAAGAGCACCACTGTTTCTTTTCAGTTTAATCAAAAGAATAACATCGTTAGCGTTGGCAGTCGTGATGAGTTTTTTTCATGCGCCTATGCCCTTGATGCTAATACAAATCGAATGTTATCCTATTCTTGTGTCGAGGGTAACATTGAACAGGAAAATGGAAAAAATACCGTAAATATAGGTTCGGGACATGCCGTTACTTTGTCAACTGGGTCTTTCCAAGCAGTTGATGGTCCTGAAATAAAAAACCCAACTCTCAGAATCGCCATACCACTTTCTGATAGAAAGGATGCTAAGGAAATAAAAGTGGTTACTATGATTAAAGGGGAATTTCAGTCAAAGACGATTGATGCACAAAAGTTGCTCAAACAATCCAAAGACAATACAATAATAGTTCCTTTCGTTTATGATAAGCAGCCTGAGATTGGTCCCATACAAGTAGGAGACCTATTTTTTGCATGCGTTTCTGCCGACGAATTAAATCCGCCCGAAGGAACAGAATGTGAGCACAGAGTAACGATACATACGGGGCATATGCATAACCTAGTTGCAAGATGAAAGTCGTCATGAACACAGCATTGATCCTATTTTTCATTATTAATTATTACAGTTTCTTCTAACTGGAAAGAGTGTGTAAACTGAACTATCCTATGGATTTTAGCTTATAAGATCAAATAGAATCTCAAATAGTCTACTTTATATTCAGATTCTCCTTTATTAATAATGATTAATTATTGAAATATCTGAAAACAAATTTGTTAATAATATTAGGTGCCTTGACCTTCATTTTGGTTCCGTCATTTGCACTAATTTCTTCCTCTCAAACTAATGAAACATCCTCCAATGACGCATCGTCCGATAACACATTATCCAACGACACTTTTTCTTCTTTGAGTAGGGAGTTCGCTGAAAATCAATCAGGATCAACTGATGACTCTAACGAAGGCAATGATTAGGTGTTGCGATCATAGATAACCCGCCATACCTAAAAAAGAACATTTCATTCTTCATTCTCTAGTTCTTGGCTTCGTTTATTTTCCCCTTGTCGTCTATGATTACGCTTGGTTCTCTCCCAAATATTCTATCCTCTATCAACTCATCAGTCAACTTTCTCATTTCTTCTTCTTCAATCTCTGACGTGCCAAGCCGAACACTATTCTTGTAGTAGATAAGTGCTAACAAAATAATCATAAGATCTGCACTCGATCGCCTCTGAGATATCTGGATTGATAACCTCTCTGTTATTGCCGACCATCAAGTGTTTCAAGTTGGAGGAACAATTGCTCTCACAGAGAACTTTTTGAAATCATAAGTTACTCCGTTTGATTTGAATATTATCATTGGCGAGCCCCATGTTACAGCGGCCCCAGCACTTTTTCCATTGCAGTGTGTCATGTCATTACCCCAGTTTGATTTGTCTACCATTTCTGTAGCCTTTTGCCAATTATTGTTATTATCTTTGTCTACGTACGACTCAAGTTTTACGCTACCGTCTGGAAGATTATACACAACTCCCTTAAATCCAACCCATTTATCCATTGTTGATCCAATTGTTATTCCGGAGTAAGGTTTTATGTCATAGTTTACATGCCACATCTCTTTTTTGAATTTGAATTTTCCATTTGTAAAGTCGATATTATTGTGGTATGACGAACCTCCACATCCCTCGTGGACATTATTGCTGTGTCTAACACTTCTTGACACGAGAGAGATTTCATCTCCGCCGCCGGCTGCAGAAAGAACTTTAACGTAAATTGTTATTTCTACATTCTTCCAGTCAGTTGGTTTGTAAAAGTATCCAGTTTGCGCCAGCTTTGTATAGTCATACGTTGGCAGACTTGATCTAACTTCATCTGACGGTAATCCGGAACTCTTTGTAAATGCTAACATTCTTGTCGTACTAGGTTGTAGGTGCCAGCTACCATCTGAATTCTTAGAAATCTCAGCTCCGTTTTTATCAAACTGACCATCCTCGGTGTTTGTTGGATTGAAGAACCATGTTTCTCCACCTGGCAATGTATCATAAATCATCTTGACTCCGTCACTGGTACCTGTATTGTCCCCTGTACCTCCATTTCCCGTTGAGGGTGGTGCTGTTGGAGCCGAATTTTGTACACTTGCTTTTAATTCAGTGATGCTAGCATAATCATTTTGACTGTTACCATTGACAGTAACTTTCACATATCTTCCATTGGTAATGGGGAAAGAATATTTTTCAAGGTTTATTGTGGTACCGCTACTCTTGCTCGTAAGTACTTTTGTAAAAGTGGTACCATCTTTGGAAGTAGAAATGACAAAGTTGTTCTGTCTCTCATTTCCCTTGTACCATGCAATATTTACACTGCAAATGTTTTTGCTGGATCCCAAATCTACCTGTATCCATGAACCTTTTCCATTATTAGACCACCTGGTGTTGAGATTGTTATCAATGACATTTGATGCGGGAAAGCCTGTCTGACTTGCTGATGCTTTAGGGCTTTTGAGTGTCGCAGTGGTACATTGAGTTTGTTGCGGTTGACTTGAAGTGGTAGCTTGCGCTTTTACTTCAGTAACACTTGCATAATTATTTTGAGTATTACCATTTACAGTTATCTTTACAAACCTGGCCAATGTAGTGGGTATTTGATATTTTTCAAAAGATAGTGTGTTTCCAGCGCTCTTGGATGTCAATACATCCTTGTATGTAGTGCCATCCGTAGAGGTAGATATAACAAAATTATTTACTCTTACGTCACCCTTATACCACGCTATGTTGATACTGCAAATGTTTTTACTCGATCCCAAATCAAGTTGTATCCATGAGCCTTTTCCAAAAACGGACCATAAAGTATTGAAATTATTGTCGAGTGCACTGCTTGGCGGAAAACCTTGACTACTTCCACTAGCAGAAACGCCACTTATGTTTGTGTTAGCGCATATGGATGTCGTAGCTTCAGCTCCAAAAGATGGATGAATTGTTTGAGAAAATATGAAACTTGATACTATCAATACGAACAGTGCAGATCTAACAAAAATACTAGACAATTTTACGCAACCACCTCAATTTTGATTTTTAAAACTAAATTAGCAGCAGAATAAGAATATGTCAACTCAATATTTGCAGGATAAATATGGTATATCAAGTCATAATCATGAATCATTGCAAAATATTCTTATTACATCTTATTTATGCAAGACTAAGATTTTTACTTATAATACGTTATGAGTCAGTTACACATAATACTCTTTATATAATATTTACAATACTTATCTATTGTAAATAGTGTTACTCTCTACAGTAAATTTAAATAGAAAAATTAAACTATGGAATCTTATATTAAAGATTGAAAGTGGAGTGTAGAAAGGAGTGAGATGTATTTTGTGCAACCCAAAGAAAAATTAGCGAAAACTAGGTGTTAGGATTCAATACCGCCCTTCCGACTATTTTACCTGCACGCAAATCCTCCAAAGCCTGATTTGCCTCATCCAGTTTGTATGTCCTGTGTACTACAGATCTAATCGCTCCTGTTTTGGACAAATTAACAAGATCTACTAGGTCATTAAAACTTCCAGTATACGCTCCTGTGATGTTAAGACCTCTCAACGGCACTGTTGGTAAGCTTAATTCTAAAGCTCCACCAAAAAGTCCAACCATCACAAGTTTGCCTCGTTTTCTCAACATGTTAATTGAAAGTGGTGCTGTACGATTATTGTTTACAAAGTCTATCACTGCTTCTGCTCCCAATGAATTGGTGAGCCTTTTGATATCTTCCACAGGATCCACTTTGGAAGAATTTACAACTTCGTGAGCGCCTAGTTTTTTTGCTTCAGACAGTCTCTTGTCGTCTACGTCCACAACTACAATTCTAGAATTAGTTACTGCTCTAGCCAGCTGAACAGACATTAGACCCAATCCACCTGCTCCTATTATTACAATTGACTCACCGGGAGCTACCTTTGCCTTTTTGACAGCGTTATATGCCGTCAAGCCAGAACAAGCCAGCGACGCAGATGAATTTACATCCATGTTATCAATTTTCACAAGATATCTGAAATTGGGAACAAGGACAAGTTCGGAATATCCACCGTTTCTGTAAATCCCGATTGTTCTAGGAGTATCACAAAGATTTTCTTGACCTACTCTGCATGCTGGACACGAACCCTCGCCTATCCAGGGGTATACCAAGACGTTGTCTCCCACGCTAAAACCGGTAACTGATTCGCCAATTGCTTCAATTTTGCCAGATATCTCATGGCCTGGCGTAATCGGGAATTTTACTCCTCTGTCTTCAACTTTTAAAAAAGTACCTGCAGCTCCTTCATATCCACCTTCCCACAGATGAATGTCACTATGACATACACCTGAAGCCTCAATTCTAATCAAAACTTGAGTATCTCTTGGTTTTGGGTCTGGTAGATCAACAATAGAAAGTTTCTCTTTAATCTTAATTATTTGAGCCGATTTCATTTCATTATTGAAATAATCGTCAAGGTATTAAAAGAATTCACTGTTATCCGATTTTCTCAAATAGTACAAAAGTAAACATCCATTAGTTTGAATTAGAAATTCATCTTGTGCCTGAAATTCTTCTAAACGAAATAACAGATTTATTTCAAAGTCTTTCTAATATTCCCTGGGTGCTAATGAGGTTAAGGAAGAGCCGTCTGAATTATTGATGAAGAAGATTATGAGTGCCGAAGCATCCAATCAATATCAAACCTAATTCACAATATGAAATAAATGTAAGGCATTCTAACACTTTGTAGGATTGTATATCGTGGAAATGGTAGAAGGCATTAAAGCCTTATTTGACGCACAATAGGATTGTTAGTATCGTAGATGATGATTCAGATATTGCAGAATTATTTTATGAAACATTGCGTGGATCTCTAATCTCACTTGTTTTCGGATTGGATGTATCTTTTAGAGAAACATATGGAACTGTGGATGATGTTGCAATGACTAATTTAGATTCAGACAGGGGGACCTGCACTTCAGCAGCTGACGAACGTTATGGAGCTTGCAACATTGACATCGGTAAATGCGACAAATACTACGGTAATTATTCATCTTCTCAATACAGTATGATAACCCAATATTGTATGAATACTACAGAAAAAATTCAGATGAGTAAAAATCTTGAAGATGTTGTTGACTCCGGTTTAATTCCATATTGGTTTATTAACAATCGATGCACAGATGTCCTCAATGAAGAGAACATTTATAAATATTTTTTGATTCTGGTGTATCCGCAATGAGTCAACATTCCGTCTGCACATATTGTTTGCATCCTAAAAAGGAGCATGTGTATTATCTTGGTCAAATAGACAACAAGCATCCATGTAGGGCGTGTAATTGCATTTGCTTTAAATCAATGTAATGATGAGCAAGGGTTGTAATAATTGAAAGGCACAACTCTTTCAGGTTGCTGGTATCTGGTACAGCAATCTGATTGATATGAATTATGTTCTATTCAAAAATTCAGATTTAATTTACAAGAAAAAACTCTGTTCTATTTTTAGTACTTGTTCTTACCCAATATACTTATACTTTGTTTAGTATCATTTGACGATAACAAATGTTGAACACGAAAAACGTGTTAATACTTGTTGTGCTGTCTGCAGGAATGTTGACTGTACTAACAGGAACAGGAGTATCACAGGTAGCACCAGCATTTGCTGACAAGGAAGAGTGTGAAGACAATGATGACAACAACTGTAACGAGAGGACCCACAAAATAATACAGGAAAATAACTGTAAGGCAGTGAATGAAAATGAAAAAATAGGATCCATGGGTAGCCCCACTAACAACAATCTATTTAGTTGCACAAACGTCCTTACGTCTCCGGCTAACGGCGATGACAATGTATTCGGTGATAGTGCATTAATACCTAATACTCCATAGCTTAGTAGGTGATAGGTAACGAAGTGTCGTTACCCACAATAACTTTTTTCTCTATATGATAAACTGCCAGATAATTGAGTGATTAATTATTTTATATTTTGACCTATCAGGCCTGATCTTGGTGCGTCAAGCAAATCTGCTCGATAATATAGTTGTGCCATTTTACCCGTTTTGTCTTGTATAGTGTATTTCTTTTTTTTGGCATAAGATACTTAAATTTAGTAACATTATTTGGTTGTTTCATGGTATCGAAAGCTAGTTTGACATAGCAACACTGGAAATTCTGCCGCTTGCATCTCTGCTATTACTTACTCCCAAAAAGTCTATCGAACTAATAAAACGATTACGCATTTCAGTGTTGTCTACAGTGTCAAAGTTCTCGGGAATCGACAGGAATTCAATCATATAGCCATTTTCTCCTACAAACGTTATCCAATACTGTACCTCGCCAATTATCGGGTCAATTTCATTTTTTTGGGAGAACATTATGTGGAAAGATCCTGTTTTATGGCCATCTATCTTGAGAAGAGATGGGGGTTGTATTGTCTTGTATTCAAATTTATGGTCCTCGATAGTACGGTGCTCATAAAAATTAGATAATGCTGAGTCAATATCAGTCGAACCAAACCCTTCCAATAAGTCATCGTAGAAATAAATTCCTATTTTGCCATCTCCTATTTCTTTATCCGAGACCTCTATCTCAGTGCCTTCTTCAAGATTATTTGATTTTTCCTTTATAGTCCAATCTGAAGGATATTGGAACGCAATTTGATACTTTTCGCTAAGATAATTAGTATATTGCAATCCAAAAGACACATTGACATTGGGAGCAAACAGGGTAAAAGACAAAATTACTGTCACGATAACAAATTTTGTCTTCGGTATTAATTTTAGAGTGATTAAATATTCACTTCCTTTAGCTCCACATGTATTTGATGATCCGCATAAGATTTAACGATTTAAATAATCAGGAGGAAGCTTGATAGAAAATATTTGATGGTCAGAATTAAGGGCAATCGAAACCACTTTAATTCCGGAAAAAATAGCAAATGACATACTCTGCCATATTACGTTTTAGAACTAACCATCAATCTTTGATGATTATCACGAAAATAATTTATCCGTAATGATGTATGTACAAATGCGTCGGCAAATTGAATCAAAAAACCATTTCAATGATAATACTGCCCTTATCAACATTATATTGTATTGTGGGCTGTGTAATAGCAACAAGTTTGAGCCTAATGGTCCTATCAGCAGGTGACATTGGTTACGATGTTCAATACGTCGATGCAACAATTTCCCAAACAAATAACTCCTCTACTATCTCTGAACTGATTCAAAATGGTAACACCTTTCTTAACCGATCAGAATATGACAAGGCGATGAACACTTTTGACCAGGTCCTAACGCTTGATTCTGGATCTGTAGGCGCATTAAACGGAAAGGGAATGGTCCTCAATAGTCTTGGAAAATATAAAGAAGCGATTTCTTGGTTTGATGTGGCATTAAAGATTGATCCCAATTTTGTTGAAACGCTCAACAACAAAGGAATATCATTGTCGAATCTTGGAAAATATAAAGAAGCGATTTCTTGGTTTGATATGGCATTAAAGATTGACCCCAATTTTGTAGCTGCTTTATACAATAAAGCTGACGCACTAGGAGAGCTTGGTAATTATGAAGAGGCATTTATCTGGACTGAAAAAGCATTGGCGATTGACACTGCCAGACAAAATACTTCAATGTCTACAAACGCGCTGCTTCCAAATGAAATAAATTAAGAATGTATTTACTGGCATTGAGAGGCTGTCCAATTTTCTTTTGAGAATTCGGATATATCACAAAATTCAGTTAAAATCTTTGCCATCTTGTTCGCCATGATTTTTGCATTTATATTTATGCCATCGCAATAGACCACTCCAATTTCCCTGCCATATCTGTCTCCTCTCCGTTGTCCACTATCAACATCCAGCTCTCCTTTTTTTCCAAGACAGAGTGATTCTACAAAATTTTTCGCCTTATCATATCCCATCTGGTTTCTTTCGGGAGTATCGATAAGGGCTAATCTAATCCTAGTTCCATTAATGTCCAACGTATCTCCATCTATTACCTTTGTTACAATTCCTTGCAACTCTATATCACCGCTGACATTGCTGTTCTGATTTTGGGCAACAATTTCTTGGATTTTGTAGATTTCTTCATTTTCGCTGTGATTGATTTTTGATACTGAATAAACCTTGTCTATCGATATTGAGTGTCCTGACACCACAACTTGGACTACCAAAAAGACAAATACAATTCCAAGGACATTGTAACTACAAATTTTTTGCATCCACATCAAATACAAATTCAATAATTTAGAACATTAATTTACTTTTCTGGACTTTTTTTCTTTGGTAGTTGATTCTACCTTTTTGCGCTGACGAATTTCAAATTCATAAATACAATGTATTAAATAAATTTGAAACCAAAAACAACAAACAAAATACTATCTAAACTAATCTAATTCAATCAAGGAATTAGACTCAGCGAAATTAGATCTGACCAGGATCTTTGCTCAAGAATCAAGGGATTATGGCCATTCATATTCACTTTTTTTGAAACACGTTTTGACAAGTACATTCCAATTGAACTCATCAGGTGCCATAACCTGGAGTTTGGATTTGAAATAAAAGAGTCTATAGCCCATTTCACAATAGCGTGAAATTTTGGATTTGTTTCGTTTATTGAATTTAAAATAGTTTGACGTGAAGAGGATATGATATAATGTGCATGCTCGTGCATTTCTTTTCTAGTTGCATAATCCAGTTTGCCAACCTTGAATTTGCCTTTTTTCA
>DATIFZ010000096.1:0-15998 GCA_035454925.1 Nitrososphaeraceae archaeon | reverse complement strand
ACAAATGGAGCGGGACCAATTATAGCTGCGATAGATAATTTCGAAAGATTGAATTTAGAATTGGCTCAACTGAGTGATCAAACCATAAAATCATTCAAGGAACATTATCCCGCCACCTATGTCATCGGCAACCCGTGCGATGTTACTGGTTCGGCAAGCGCAGATGATTACCGATTCGCAATACAAGCATTTCTAGATGATCCTAATGTAGATATCGTGATGCCTTGGTTCGTTTTCCAAGATGACCCACTGGAAGAAAAAATAGTCGACATACTGGGAGATTTGCAAAAGCAAAAGAAAAAACCAATTCTTGTAGGCGCAATGGGTGGCCCCTTTACCGAAAAAATATCTAAAAAAATTGAAGCGTTCAATATACCGGTGTACCAATCGGTAATCACTTGGATTACAGCAGCTGGTAGTCTAGCAAAATGGCAAAAAATTAAGGAAACCTTAAAATAAAATCTGTCGGAAATGGGGCTTTTGTTTTACTGGTGCATCCAAAATCCTGGTTTTCAAAACGTTATTATAGTTTAGTAGGGCAATGTACTCATAATGGAAAGTACACATCAAACGAAATTGATTACAATAACTCCAAAGGCAGCAGAGAAAGTCACGGAATTCATGAAACAAGAGAATAAGGAAAGCTTGTATCTACGAGTTTATGTTTCTGGTGGAGGTTGTTCAGGTCTTTCATATGGTATGGGTTTTGAGGAAAAGCCAGACGAAGATGACAATGTAATTGATCAAAATGGCATCAAAATGATTGTCGATAGTTACAGTCAAAAATACCTAAAGGGAACAAACATTGATTACATTGAAAGCCTGATGGGATCTGGATTCAAGATTAATAATCCAAATGTTACAAAATCGTGTTCATGTGGACATTCCTTTTCAACTGAGTAAAAGAGAATTTTCTAGTTACTTTTTTTCTTTCTGATTTTTCACGTATGTATTTTTGTAATTGTCTCCAACGTTTAAGGCCATAGTCCTCTAATCTTTATGGCATCAACTACTCTGTTCAACGCAACTACCATACTTGCTTTTCTCATGTGGATATTATGTTTTGAATGGGTATCATAGACACCTAGAAATGCCTTTGTGATATTTGTATCCAACCGTTCATTAACTTCTGCTTCTGTCCAATAATCTCTACGTAGATTTTGCAACCATTCGAAATAGGATACAGTGACTCCACCACCGTTTGCCAAAATGTCAGGAATTACCAAAATCTTGTTGTCAAATAATACCTTGTCGGCTTCTGGAGTGGTAGGTCCATTTGCAGCCTCGGCTACTATCTTGGCATTTATCTTTCCAGCGTTATCCTTTGTTATTTGGTTTTCGAGAGCAGCAGGAATCAAAATTGTACATTCTGTTTGAAGGAGTTCCTTATTGGAAATAGATTGACTTCCGGCAAAATTTGTAACAGAGCCTGTCTTTTCCTTGTGCTTCCTAAGTGAGTTAATATCAATTCCATTTTTATTAATTATGCATCCTTTCGAATCACTTGCTGCAATTATGGTTGCACCTTGTTCTTCTACTAATTGTGCCGCAAATTGTCCTGCATTGCCGAATCCTTGAACAACGACTTTTGCACTTTTCATATCAATATTCAGCTTTTTTGCTGCCTCCCTAACAGTAATAGCAAGACCTCTTCCCGTTGCCTCATTACGTCCAAGAGAACCTCCAATCTGAATCGGTTTACCTGTGATAACTTCTGGTTGGATGTAGTTACCTTTGATAACTGAAAATGTGTCCATAATCCATGCCATTTCCTTTCCACCAGTATAGACATCTGGAGCGGGAATGTCTTTGTAAGGACCAATGATATCTGAAATTCCATATGCATACCTTCTAGTCATCCTCTCCAACTCTCCGTCAGACATGCTTTTTGGATCACAGATAATACCGCCTTTTCCACCACCAAAGGGGATATTTGCTATGGCGCACTTCCAAGTCATCCACATAGAAAGTGCCTTAACTTCATCAATAGTTACTTGTGGATGATAACGTATACCTCCTTTAAAAGGACCCAGAGCATCGTTATGCTGAGATCGAAAACCCGTAAAAACTTTAATGGATCCATCATCCATTTTAACAGGAATAGATATCGTCAATACTCTCTTTGGTTGAGCCAAAAATTGATGTATGCCATTGTCAAGTCCCATCATTGATGAAACTTCGTCGAGCTGTGTAAGTGCTACTTCAAATGGATTGATTCCACTATTTGCAGTATTTGACATTACGTGAGTTGAAAAAATCACATATTTAAATTTTGAAGGGAATCGAGTTTCTCTATGTCACTTGTTAATCTTTTCGGATATAAGTAGCCTCAATTCCTCGTCATTTTTGTCGATATGGTCTATTCCCAATGATTCGGCTATCAATTCAAGTTTGTGTCGTTCACTATCCACGGCACCGGCTATTCGTGGTCCAGTATAATTAGATTCATCTTCAATCCGTTGTCTAAGGGAAATTGCACGTATCTTTTCAAATTCCCCCATTGCTTGTCCTATGGTTCTTGAGAATTCAGGTAACTTCTTTGAACCAAACAAGAGAATTACAATAAGCAATCCAATAATTATCCATTCTGAACCACCGATGTTCATCTGGTAATTGGCAAGCATACTATGGAGCATTATCAATCAGAATGAAAAATAAGTCTTTGCCACATAAAGGACAGACCTAAAAATTTTAGATTTTGTGGAATACTTCATGATACTTTAGCATATGTGAGAATTCATACTTGCGTTAACCTCAACGAAACCGAAAAACCTCCTATAAAAGACAAAATTCATTAATGCTAGAGGCCAATCCTATTTCAGTAAATGATATACGAAAGGGAAGAGATTACCCTAGAAATTCGGTCGTTTATAGAATCCTTAAATCATGAAAGTAAAGTAGGCGCAGTAGTTGTTGTAGAGGGAAAAAAGGATGGAAATGCCTTGAGGAAAGTGGGATTCAATGGGGAGATTTTGGTTTACAATAATTTCATAGGAATCATTAATCTTGTAGACTATTTGTCCAGAAAAGGAAGAAAGGTCATTCTTTTACTTGATAGAGACAAGAAAGGCAAAGCTCTAACATCAAAAATTATCACAAAACTAGATCTGTTATGTCCCCATGACAATTTGTATTACAAAAAATGGTTTGTGAAGATGACCAGAGGTAAGATTACATGTGTAGAAAACCTTGCGAAATATTGTTTACCGTTTGTGGAGAATTAGCATAAAAACACAATTTCGTCAGCGCTTTAATCTAAGTTTATATCTGTTATGACCTATTCTAAGATCGGATGCAAAGAAGCATTGTAAATAGCTATGAGCTGAGGAATGATTTTCCAATTTTAAAGAAGAAAATTAATGGCAGAGATCTGGTATATCTCGATAATGCTTCTACTACGCAAAAACCTTATTCGGTGATAAATTCTATTTCTGATTTTTATTCGAATTATAACTCTAATATTCATAGAGCAGTTTATCAACTGGCAGAAGAAGCTACTGAGCTCTATGAGCAATCGCGTAAGAAAATTGCAAACTTCATAAACGTGCGTCCCGAAGAGATCATCTTTACAAGGAACACAACTGAATCAATAAATCTTATTGCACATTCTTGGGCCAGGTTGAATCTCAAGAGGGACGATGTCATAGCCATAACCGAAATTGAACATCATAGTAATATCGTACCTTGGCAGATATTATGTCAAGAAATTGGAACTCGTTTAGAATATGTAGGAATAGATGAAAGCGGATTTTTGGATGTTGAATATTTGATTGAACTGATTTCATCAAGAAAAGTAAAATTGGTTTCGATAAGCCATATGTCAAATGTTCTTGGTACTATAGTACCAATTGAAAGGATCATTAGAACTGCACACCAACACGACATACCGGTGATTGTGGATGGTGCACAATCAGTACCACATATGCCCGTAGATGTGAAAAATTTGGATTGCGATTTTTTGGTCTTTTCTGCGCATAAGATGTTAGGTCCCACTGGAGTCGGAGTATTATATGCAAAAAAGGAATTTCTTGAAAAGATGAAACCTTTCATGGGTGGTGGCGATATGATAAAGGAGGTTTTTAAATTTCACACAAATTACAACGAAATACCATACAAGTTTGAAGCAGGTACTCCTAACATTGCAGATGTAGTTGGCTTTGGGGCAGCTGTCGAATATCTGGAAAAAATTGGGATGGAAAATATAAGGAAACACGAAATTTATTTAACCGAATACGCTCTTGAATCAATGCAATCATTGAAGTATATCACGATATATGGTCCCATGGATTCCAAATTCAGAGGTGGAGTAATTTCATTTAATATTGCAGATATTCATCCTCACGATCTAGCAACAATAATGAATGATCATGGAATTGCAATAAGGTCCGGCCATCATTGTGCACAAGTATTGATGCAGAGACTTGATGTACCAGCTACTTCGAGGGCTAGCTTTTACATTTATAATACTAAAGAAGAAATAGATAAGTTCGTTGATGCTATTAAGGAAGCAGGGAGGATCTTCAAAATATGAGCGATGATATATACAGAGAAATCATACTGGACCACTACAGAAACCCAAGAAATAAGGGAAAATTGGAAAATGCAGACGTTACGGTACATGACAGTAACCCGCTGTGTGGAGATGAGATTGATATCCATTTGAAAGTAAATGATGGGGTAATCAGCGATGTAAAATTTGAAGGAAAAGGATGTGCTATTAGCCAGGCCAGTGCCTCTATGTTGACTGAATTGGTCATGGGTAAAGATTTGAATATAGTGAAGAATTTGAAAAAGGAAGACATACTTGAAAACATCGGCTTGACAAACCTGGGACCTGCAAGAATCAAGTGCGCCCTTCTTTCTCTAAAGGTATTGAAAGTAGGAATGATAAAATATTATTCAGAAAATGATCCTAAATCTGCTGAACAAATCAAAAATGAGTCTTCCCTTTTTTGATGTGCAATATCATATTTGTAGTTCATTACTTTTGATTTTTCGTTGACACCCATGGGCTTAATTTTGAATCGAGAATTATATGGTAATTATGATTGATATACATCCGATCATTTCAATTTATAGTCATATTATCTTTATTCATAATATTCACAATATTTGTCCACCTTCGCCTGTTCGTTGCAATAGACTCTTTTATCTTTGATAATTTCAGCTATTATGATCCTGGTCAGTTCTTACTTTATTCTTTCGTAACAATTTCTTCATTTGGAGAGGTAGTAAATCTGATTTTTGTAGCTATAGTATTTACCATCATTAGAAGAACAAGAAAAATGGGAATGATTCTGATGATAGCAATAATGACAATGGCCATATCTGTGTCCTATTTGAAACCAATGGTTGCTCAACCAAAGCCTCCAGAATCACAAAAGATTCCGGTGCTTCCAAAGGGATTTCAACTTGAGAGTGACAGCCTACTGACAGAAGCCCGAAATTTCTCATATCCATCAAATCACATGGCAGTAATAACTGCTTTCGCCTACATTGTGGAAACTGTCATTCTACTGAAGAACAAGAAATATTCATTTCTTCTTTGGATACTGCCACCGATGATCATGTTCTCAAATTTAGCTCTAGGATTAAACTATTTTAGCGACTTGATTGGTGGCTTACTCTTGGGGCTAATAATTGCGATAATACTGAGTCGTATTTTGAAACTTGAGGTCCCCTTTTTGATGAATAGGTTTAAGGGTATTTCTCAATAGATATATTCTGGATTTTCATAATTTTTCTGCTGCTTTGGGATTCAACAACAACCATCCATAGTTATCGGTATCATGAATATATCTAATATCTCTCAGATTAGCAATTAGCTTATTTTTCTTTAGTGAGATCATGATTTCGGCGTGAATAGTGGCCCCTAATCTTTTTACATAGCCCGAATCCAGATGTCGTGGCAACAATATTCTCCAACTGAATTCTTCTTGTTTGGACTGTTTATAATGGTCAACAAATTCGTCAATCATCGGTTTAATATCAGATATGTCACTTATTTTGCGTGTAAGAAGTACTGGAAACTCTCCCAGCTCTGATGAATTCATAGTATTATATTTCCCGTATTGTAAATAAATCAATTGACTTAATTCTCAATTTAATAATCCGAGCGGATAAGGTTTAAGAATAGTTAATTAGACATTTTGAATGTAGTTGACCATATCACCTAAAGCTGCTACTTCTAACAAATGGACTGATCTGGAGCATAACGGTGTGGCGTTTCCCCCAGAATATGTTCAACGTGGTATAAATGTCAAAATTTTAGGAGAGATTTTCTTCTTGAATCGTGAACAGGAAGAATTAATTTATGCATGGGCAAAAAAGAAGGACACCCACTACGTCAAAGATCCTGTTTTTCGAGCGAATTTTCTATCCGATTTCAAAAAATTACTTCCTGAGCGATTCAAGTCAGTTCGTACTATTGATGAAATCGACATGACAGAAGCATTTAGTTTGGTTGATAAGGAATTAAAGATCAGGGAATATGAAAAAATAAGAATTAAATCACTCACGAGAGATGAAAGGAAAAAAATTAGTCAGGAAAAAAAATTAGAAAAAGAAAAATTAAAAGCGATTTATGGAAAGGCGAAAATTGATGGAATTGAGGTTGACGTAGCAAACTGGCTCGTTGAACCGCCTGGAATTTTTATGGGAAGGGGACTTCATCCTCTTAGAGGAAAATGGAAACCAAGGGTGACTCCAAAAGATGTAACCCTGAATTTGGGACAGGATGCCTCTGTACCTGAAGGTCCATGGAAGGCCATTGTACATGACCACTACTCAACGTGGTTGGCTTCATGGATAGAGAACCTTACGGGTAAGCGAAAATACGTATGGTTACATGATTCGTCCTACCTACGACAAGATAATGACAAAGCAAAATACGACATTGCAAAAAAATTAGAATACTACATTTCTGATGTAGAAAAAGAAATTATTAATCAGATGTTAAATTCCAAGGATACGACTAGGAAAAAAATTGCCACAGTGTGCTATCTCATTTACAAGTTGGCAATGAGAGTTGGTGACGAAAAAGATCCTGATGAAGCAGATACTATTGGAGCATCTACTCTCAGGGTAGAACATTTGAAATTTCCAAAAATAGGTGACAAGGTTCACATTGAATTTAATTTTCTTGGAAAAGATAGTGTACCCTGGCAAAAAACTTTAGAGATATCCAGTCCTGACACAAAGACCCTTTATGATAATTTATTGTTCTTCATGAAAGGAAAGGATAAATCGGATGAAATATTTGAAGATATCACATCATCTAAAGTAAATAAATTCCTTCGCTCAATTGACAAAGAAAATGTTCCCAATTTGACTGCTAAGGTTTTTAGAACGTATATAGCAACTGCCATTGTAAAGAAACATCTTTCTAAACCAATCTTAAAGGTGAATAAGAATGAAAGTGAGTTTAAGAAAGTATACGTTGCAAAGATTGCAAATCTACAGGCCGCGATAACCTGTAACCACAAAAAAGGAATTGATCCCAAGAATCCCGCAAGTAAAAAAGCATGGGAGAAATTTGAACAATCTTTAGAGAGCAAAAAAGAAAAAATCAAACAACTGCAAATGGAATTGAAAGAGAAGAAATGGAAGACCGAACTACAGAAGCTAAGGAAGGAACAAAGAGTAGAAAAGTTGGAATTCCAATTAAAGCTTCAGAAAGAGACCAGGGATTATAACCTCGGAACGTCGTTAAGGAATTACATTGATCCGCGTGTTTTCAAATCGTGGTGCGAATTTGTTGATTTAGATTGGACCAAGATTTATACTAGCACTCTTCAAAGAAAATTTAAGTGGATAGAACAGTACTCAAAAAGTGACCTAAAAAAATATTTGAGTATCAACAATAGAAAATAGCAAATCATATGAATACAATATTTACGCTTTTTATGATTTGCGTTTTGTATTCATATAATGAGTTAAAATTATCTACTGATCATAATTTTGATTTCTCAACCACAAAGAAATTTTTCATTGTTATGGAGTCGATAGGCTAATGAGGTTGATTGCTTTGTTAATCGTGTCAATATTGCTGATTTTCCTCTCATGTATGAATATTAGTAAGGTTCATTCTCAGGTCCAATATCAAGTAAACTCAATTTTTATTGGAATTTTATCAAATGGCGATTCAATTGTTCAATATGACCTTCGTTTGAAAACTAATGCTAGTGATATTACGTTGCCACTAATTGGTGGAAACATTAATGAAATTTTGGTTAAAAACTATCTGTCGAAATACTTGGTATATTCATTCAATTCTTCAACCAATGACATTAAGATAAACACACAAAATGAATCACAAGTAAGGATCACATACCAAACTCCAGATCTTGTTAACAAGCAGGAAAGAGAATGGAGCTTCCTTTTAGATTCAGCTTTTCCATTTACAGTAAAATTACCAAATGACGCAGTAGTTACTAATTTAGGGAATCAATCTCCATCATTAATTAGAAAACTCGGGGGACAGAATTTATTATCATTCGATAAAGGTAAGATTTCTATAGATTATGTTATTGGGTATGCAGGAACTCGAGAACAAGCCATAATTTCCATTAATTCGGCAGAACTAGATCTGACAAAGGCCGCAGGCGAACATAATGGAATTAATCTTGATGAAGTCAAGCAAATTATACAGGCCGCAAAGATTGCATTGAATCAAAGCAATTTTATAGATGCAGAACGACTAGCCAATAATGCTAGCGATATTTCTGCTATAATTACGGAATCATTTGCGACGTCCAAGGATATGATAAGTAACGCCACTGCTAAAATAGAAAATGTGCAGGGTACAGACATTGATACTGCCCAAGCATCAGAATTCATATCAAAATCAAACATTGAATTTTCCCAGGGAAATTACCCCAAGGCCCTGGAATACGCGACTCTGGCTGTTAACAGTTTGAACAATACAAAACAAGAAATATTATCGCTTAATACAAGTACTTTCGCCTTTATTCTTTTGATTCCAATTGCGGCATTAGTTGGCACTTACATGTTTAAAAAGTACAGAAGAAAAAATAATTCACACTTACAGTCAAGTGCTACTACTAAAGAGACTAAATTAAATACCGATTTGTCACCTGACACTTTCAGCGAAAATAACGTTATAGAGCAAGAATCTTCCACTAAGGAACATAAAAATAACGACAATTCTAGTCAATCTGATCTCCACAAGTTAATTGCCGACATTATCACACAAAAGAGAAACTTGAAACCAGAAGAAAAGGAAATTATGTTCTATATCTCTGACAATGAAGGGGCAGCATTTGAAGGAGAAATTAGGAATAGATTCATACTTCCAAAAACAAGTCTCTGGAGACTCATAAAACGTCTTGAGAGAGAAGATTTGATTGAAGTAACAAAGATAGGCGGACAGAATTTAATCAAACTCAAGTTTCCAAAATCGTGAAAAGCACAGATAAAAGTATACAACACCTTCTTTCAGATTATTACCAAAAATAATATTTAATATTTGAGAATTCGCTCAAACGCAATTTCCCACCCTTTTGGACCTATTCCACCTACCTTTTCTAAGTTATCAATTGGTAAACTTTCCCAACTACTATCGGGCTTCTGAACAAGAATAGGTAAATCAACTAAAGATAGCATCGGTTCATCATTCTTACTATCGCCGATTCCAATAAAAATAACGCTATTTTCATACTCTTTACGATATAAATCCATTAGAATTCTAACAGCTGTTCCCTTATCATTACCATAAGTAATATCAAAATATTGTGAACCAGGTATCATTTTTAATCCAGCTGCTTGAATAATATTTGCGAACTTGGTAATTTCGTTATTATCTATTTGTACTATCGTCTCACTGTATTTTCTATTCATCATTCTCTTTGCATAGTCTTGAGGCAACTTGGTGATGTTTGAAAGTTCCGATAAGGTTAGATCATTAACTCCCTTAAAACTAATGTCGTGTTTGGCCCTAATTTGTTTTAGCAACGATCTAATCTTATTTGCCGGCGCCCCGGTTTCGATTATATAATTTTGTCGGAATATCTTTGATGTTCCAATCGTAATTTTTTTAAAATAATCCGTGGGCACTATTGTAGCTCCCCCATTTTCTACTATGATCGGCTCATGAAGATCTAACTCTGATCTTATTTTGTTCTGTTCCAATTCCGTTTTTGAGGAACAAAATATCAAATGCATTTTATTTAGTACTATCTTTTGTACGAGTACTTTCATTCTATTAATATCCGGAAAATGAGAATCTAGTAATGTTCCATCAATGTCAGTAAAAATAATTTTTTGCATGCTACATATTACGCTTATAAATCCCCGTTTATAAATAGACTCAAGTCAAATCCAATATCATATAATTTAGAAGACCTTCTGTGGACTTTCAGACTGTGTCACATTTAGGTATAAACACATCATAGATCTATTTCAATCCACCCCAATCGCCCGGATGGCACTTGTAGAATCTGAAGTACCTCAAATTTTCACCGCTAGGTTGCAATCGCCGTATTGGATTGACGCCATCTCATCATTCTATACACCACAATGAGTGAGAGTACTAGAAATGCAAATATCAAATCTCTATAGAATGCGATAGCACCAAATGATTGAAAGTCTGTTGCATATGTTTCACTCAAATATAACAATGAAATTATGATGGAAATAAAAAAAAAGTTTCTAGACATGTTCCTGTATTTTATTAGCATACTATCTTGATAGTCCCTAACACCATACATGTCTTTTAGAGTGAATAGAAAATAGAGAATAGGTGTTATGAACAAATAGACATCAGGGATCAAATATCCTTTATCGGTATTGCTACCGCCAACTATGATATAATAAAACAAGAACAGAATTCCTAGATCTATTACAAATTTTCTTAACACAAACCTCCCTTGGGGTTCAAATCGTTGTAATAGCGAATAAAATTCAATCCAGCTTGTTATAATAACAAAATAACCGTAAAAGAGAACCGTAGCGAATAACAGATGTTCGGGTATTGAATAAAATGGAATAAAAACGGTTTTTGATGAATCGATGCTTAACGCTATTACTATTGCATAAGCTAAGATTATTCCCAGTTTGAAGGATTCTGGATGTTTTACACTTTTTCCCAATTAGAAAATCAGCTTCCCATTACTGTTAATTAAATATTGGTAAAAATAGTATGCCCGAAAGCTGAATATCATATATCATCATATGTTCCATTTCACAAAAGATAGAGATTAGATATCAATTGACTAATCATTCTTAATTGACATTAAAAGATTGGATTCTGAGATTTTCTGTAAAACATACTTACTCACGTCAATACCATTTTCATAATTTATGGTCTTACCAGTGTGAAGGTAGCAGGCAATGATGAATTTCTCAAGTACTATGCACCATACAGCGCCTAGTATAAAATCCCTTTTGTTCATGATTCCAATTTTTTTATAAAGATCATTGTTTTGATCTTTAAACATATTTTCTATTAAGGGTAAGCATGATATCACATTCGCAATTATTTTGTCGAGTAGTAGCTTGGTGAATTCATCTGGCGAGGCCATAATACTCTAATTCTTTGATTTCTGTTTTAAGACTTACTATTTAATCACTGAAAGTTGAATTTCTAATCTTTGATAATCCATTTATCAAGATTATGAAATTAGATATAATATTATATTATTCCAAACTTCTAATCAAAGTATGCAAAACACTAAGGGAAGGCTATACGTAGTCGGCGTTGGCCCTGGTCATCACGACCATATGACATTTCGAGCTAAACAAGTCATAACAGAAAGTGAGATTATAGTTGGCTATGAAACCTATGTTTCATTAATCGAAGATCTAATTCAGGATAAAGAAGTTTACAGATATCCAATGACTCAAGAGGTAGATAGAGCTAATCAAGCTATTGAATTTGCTGAGCAGGGTAAGATTGTATCTTTGGTTTCATCAGGCGATCCCGGAATATACGGAATGGTGGGTCTGATTTATGAAATTTTGGCAGACAAAAAGTGGACTTTTAACGATGGTATTTACGTAGAGTGTGTTCCTGGTGTTTCTTCATTGAACTCATGTTCAGCATTAATTGGTTCTCCTTTAATGACTGATTTTGCAGTAGTCAGCATGAGTGATCTGCTAGTGCCTTGGGAAATTATCGTTAAAAGGGTCGAGGCTGCAGCATTGGGAGATTACGTAACGGTAATTTATAATCCTGCGAGTAAGAAGCGAATTCATCAACTCAAAGATACCAGGGACATTTTTCTTAAATATAGAAAACCAGATACGCCAGTCGCCATAGTAAAAGGAGCGTTTAGAGAAAGTCAGAAAATCGTTGTTACTACATTAGAGAAACTTCTTGACTATAATGATATGTTGGGCATGATTACGACAGTGATTATAGGTAACTCGTCAACCTTTAATTACAATGGACTAATGATAAATCCGAGAGGATATAAATCCAAATACGAATTATTACCAGAGACGAGCAAACAATAAACTAAACTCAAAAAGAGTTTATGACTGACCTCAATCCGTCATAAACTTCGGTTACGTAAAATGCTTTATTGATTTCATCGATCGAAAACCTGTGAGTAATCAATCTCTTTAGATCAATTTTTTTTTCGTGTACCAGATCTGTCGCCCTTTTCATTACTCTTGGGGTAGAACTAAAGCTCCCGCTCAAGCTTATTTGATTATAATGAAGTAAATTTGGATCAATTTCAAGAATTTTATTCTTTGGCATGCCCGCGAATAAATTGACAACTGAATTTTTTCCTGCAATTCTCAGAGCCAAATCGACAGCTTCAGGATTGCTTGTCGCCACGATAACTAGTTTTCCGCCCTTCCTTGATGTATATTCCAATATTGTCTTTATTGTTTCATCAGGATCATTATTTTGTAGTACCATATCTGCACCGATGGATTTTGCTTCCTTCAGCCTTGAGGGTATTTTGCCAATAACAATAGTATTTGCATTGTAGAGTTTTGAAATTTGTAAGTGAATCAGACCTATTGGGCCATCTCCAATAATTATCACAAATTCCCCATGGGTTTGAATATTGAAATTAAAGTGTGCATTTAGACAACAAGATAACGGTTCAATGAGTGACGCTTCGTCATCGGTTATGTTATTTGCAATTGGAATAATACCATTTATAATTAAATTATTTTGAGGAATATTTATATAATCTGCAAATCCGCCGTTAACACTTGATCCAATTTCTCTAAGGCTATTACACGAGTTAAAATGTCCGATACTGCAATAATGACAATTTAAACAGGGTATTAACGGTGAAACTATTACTCTGGTATTTTCTGGGATTATCTGCTCATGTGGTAACTTTAGAGTATTCAATGTTCTTGCACATATCTCATGACCCAATACAATCGGAGGTCTCACTTTTCTATGACCCTCGTTAAATACTCTAACGTCATATCCGCAAACAGCACATGATAGAGTCTTAAGTAATACTTTGGAATCATTGGCTATAGGTAGATCCTTAATTTGAAAATTTTTGGGTCCGTTAAGAACTGCTGCGCGATTCTTTTGTGGTAACATTTTTTAATTCATTGTAGAAGAATCTTACAGTCTTACAATGCCGCCTTGATAGATTATAGCTATTTGAGATTTCATTGAGTCTCACAGACCTTCCTTTAATTTCTCTCCGAACGAAATAAATTTTCCATGTTCTTCGATTCTAATATTAGTATCAACGCGTATGCGTAATCCAACAGATCGAAATATTGCCAATAGCTCACCTCCCGATATGAGGCTGTCTATTTCACCAGATTTAATTAAATCCGCAATTCTATTTATTATGATTCTTGTCTGAACTGGAAACTGTGATTCAGCTAGTTTTAAAACCTCGTCTCCTCTATCATACAAGTATTTTAGTAAAACCTGCTTGTCATCAATTTTTGACACTTCCATTTTAGCTTTTGTTTCGTCTTCTTTCATTTTTTCAAATAATTTTGCTTTTTCCTTCAATTGTTTCATTTTTCTCGCTTTGATTATTTGGAGTTCTGGATCTTCTTCCTGGCTCATCCCTTGATCACCCCAATTGGAACTAAGCGCGCCACCTTTGTGGCAATTCCAAGAGAATGTGAAACTTCAACAACTGAATCGACATCTTTGTATGCTTCAGGGGTCTCTTCTACCATTCCTTCCCTGCTTAGTGCCTTTATATAAACTCCCTTTGACTCTAAATTTTTTCTTACACTTTCAGTTGTGTAGTTTCTCCTCGCTGCAGATCTGGACATGGTTCTACCTGCACCATGTGCTGTAGAACCAAAACTTAACTCCAATGATTTTGAATTCCCAAGAAGTATCCAGCTTGCAGTCCCCATTGAGCCTGGAATAAAAACTGGTTGACCAATGTCCCGATACTTGTCTGGAATATGGCTGTCCCCTGCCGGGAATGCTCTTGTGGCGCCCTTTCTATGTATTACCAAGTCTCTTGCCCCTTCACCATCTACGACATGCCTTTCAACTTTTGCTATGTTATGTGAAACATCGTAAACTAAATTCATGTCCAAGTCAGCTTCGGTCATTCTCATTACCTTTTCAAACGTATCTCTTGTCCAATGTGTAATCATTTGTCTATTTGACCAAGCAAAATTAAGCGCCGAATACATTGCCTTTCTATAGCTCTCGCCTTCCTTAGAGTTATTTGGAACGCATGCCAATTCTCTATCAACAATTTTAATACCAGAATCCCTAATTTTTTTTTCTGAAATTTTCAAATAATCACTGCAAACCTGGTGACCAAATCCCCTGGATCCACAGTGTATCAGGACAGTAACCTGATCTTGTTCTATTCCCATAGCTATTGCTGCTGTTTCATCAAAAATCTTATCTACTTTTTGCACTTCTAGAAAATGATTTCCCGAACCAAGTGTGCCCAATTGAAGCCTTCCTCTTTTTCTGGCATGTTCAGATACGCTCGTGGGATCCGCCCCTTTCATGCAGCCATTTTCTTCACACACATCAATATCAGAATCCCATCCATAACCATTTTGAACAGTCCATTTCACCCCTTTAACAAGCAGGTCGTCTAGTTCTGACACGGAGACCTTTCTTGGACTGGAGCTACCAACTCCAGATGGAATGGCATCAAATAATTCATTTACGAGATCCTTGAGCTTTGGACGCACTTCTTTTTCTCGTAAATTCGTCCGTATCAATCTGACGCCACAGTTAATATCGTAGCCTACTCCTCCCGGGCTTATTACTCCTTCTTCTAGATCCATTCCTGCTACTCCGCCCACTGGAAATCCGTAGCCCTCATGGCCGTCGGGCAATACCACAACGTGTTTCACAACCCCTTTTAAAGTGGCGACATTAGCGGCCTGATCAATAGTTCTATCCAATGCCATTTTTGATATAAGAGTATCATCTGCGTAGATTGTAACCGGAACAATCATCCCTTTAGATTCATCCTTCCTAACGACATACCTGAAATCTCCCTCCTTTACTACTTCATGGTTTCCGACTCGCGTAATCAAATTTTTCATTAATCTGAGGATTTTAAATGCACAGTCATTATATTCTTTTCAATTTTCCATTCCTCAAAATCTGGTTCAGATCAAACGAAAATTTTTGGCTTTGTTTATCCTATAGTTTATGCATTAAAAATATTTGCATAATTAAGGCCATGAATTATCGACGCAATTATGATTCCTTGAATTTTGTTTTTTAAAAAAAGAGAAAAAAAAAGTTGACTAGTTACCCATGGTGGAATTTCCACTCATGTTTCCAGTCATGTTGCCGGTCATATTGCCAGCCATCATTGTTCCGTTACCAGTTGCGTTACCGCTACTGGCGCTGGTATTGAGCCTCTGCTGTTTTAACCCTTAGATTCTGATCCGGTTTGTGTGTCTTCAGATGTAGCTGCAGCTGCTGCGCTATCTCCTGCTGCTGCCTCACAGACTACAGATTCACTGCCTGCTGATGCTACACATGTTCCTGTTGGATAATCAGTTGCTGTCGAGTTTTCCATTGCTACTACTGCAAATGCACC
>DATIFZ010000095.1:0-17877 GCA_035454925.1 Nitrososphaeraceae archaeon | reverse complement strand
GAATCATATCCACACTGACACTCGGCTTTCTCATCTTTAGAATTTCTTTAAAATCTGTTTCCGTAATTGATCGTGTGCTTGCATCACTATCCAAGCCCTTGCCGCTTTGAAATAGCTCGTCTACGACACGCAGTTGAACGGATTGGCATATGTCTTTGACGTCACTGCCACTGTAACCCTCTGATAACTTTGCAAGATCTTCAATTTTCAATGAAGATTCCATTTGCAATCTTGTAGTATACTGACCAAAAAGGTTGATTCTAGAAGCCCTATCTGGAAGTGAAACATAAATCCTCTTTTGAAATCTTCTAAGAAAACCTGCCTCCAAACTCCACGGTTTGTTAGTTGCACCAATGACATATAGTTTTGATTCTCTTGATTTCCCGTTTATACCATCCATCTCCGTGAGGAATTGATTTTTTACCCTGACTTCGCCTCCTACTTCGCTGTTTCTATTACCTAAAAGAGAATCTATTTCATCAACAAAAATCAAGACCGGAACACCTTCACTATCATGTAACTTGCGCGCCATGGAAAATAATTTGGAAACATTTTTTTCTGCCTCCCCCAGCCATTTGCTCATCATCGAAGCAGCGTCGACATTAATGAAATATCCATCAATTTCGGCCGCCGCTGCTGCGGCAAGTAAAGTCTTTCCACAACCAGGAGGTCCAAACAACAGAATTCCCCTTGCCCAACCCAGTGGCAGTAGATCAGGTCTTATAGTCGGATATACTATGGATTCTCTCATAGCTCTCTTTGCATCATCTAAACCAATTACTTCGTTCCATGATACCTTGGGTTTGTCAGTCATAAGTAATTCTTCGAAATACAAACTGTATCCCCCGTTGGGGTCATTCGTCTTCTTTGAAGTGTGTATATTGTTAAGAATTGAATTCGTTGAATTTACTGATTTCTGCTCAAATTGACCTCCCTTGCGAATTTCAGAATCGTATAAAGAATTAGACATCTGCAGGGCCTTGATTCTATTTTTATAAGAGTTTGCCCTCTCCATGTAAATCTTATTCAACTTGTAATCAGGATAGATTTGCACCAACTTTACCAACGCTTCAACTGCTCGTTGATAGGCACTAATTGCGTGTCCATTGGAACCCTCAGAGTCCAATCTAATTGCCTCAGCTGCGTATTTACTGGCACTATTCTCTAGTTCCTGTGGAGCTAAACTCATATAATCACTAAAACTCTGAGTATTTCTTTGAAGTACTACATTGTGAATCTATATTGGTCAAGGACCAAAATAAATTGAACAAAGATTAAAAAAAATTATCAAAATTCTGTGTAAAAGACTAGAAAAATTTCACTAAAATTACCTCAAACTAATGTTTTGCGTTTGATTAGGATATTCTTTATTGATAAATTTGTGCTTGTGTGGTGATAGGACAAAAGACCCCATTGAGAATGTTCATCCACTTTAAGGCGTGTTGCAATATTCAGCTATTAAATTTTCTTATCTTTTGTCCAATCAAATTGACATCCTGCTTTACTTCCACATTTAAAAAAAAGTGCTCATGATTAAACGTCCTGATGATATACCAAATTACCTGGATCTCGTAGCGAATCTTGAAGAATTCGGGCTATCAAAATATGAGTCTATGGCATACATCACATTGGTTTCAAAAGGAACATTAGGAGCAAGTGAGATAGCATATTATTCAAATCTACCTCGAACAAAGATTTACACGACTCTAAAAAAATTAGAAAGAAAAAAACTTTCAACAATTTCAAGTCAGAAACCAATGATAGCTACAGCAACATCGCCTGACGAAGCGTTCGGTGAACTTATTACAATGCAACAAGGAAGATTGGCAACTATGCATAACATTTTGAATAGTCTGAAGAAATTGAGAGATGAGGGAAAAAAGTCGTATGAAGAAAAAAAGTACCTGGTTCTCGAACCCAACGCAGTGGTGCAAAAAATCAAAGATCTGATTTCTTCAACCAAATCAAATATTGACTTTATTCTGGACTCATGGGGACAAAATGTTGTCTTTCAATCTAAAGCTTCTTTGTCAGAGGCCGTTAAGAGAGGGGTAAAAATCAATATTCTACTTGGGATTCAATCATTTTATAATGACAATGATGTAACGTTTCCAACTGGAGTAGAAGTTAGGTCCGACTACGTTTCTGGGAATATAATTATTTTCGATTTCAAAAAAATAATTTTCATCGACAGTACCAATGGAAAGGCATCTCTAATATTGACACCGGATGCATTTGGTAATTCTTATATCAAATTGTTTGAAGAGAAGTGGAAAAGAGCTCTTAGAATAAATCCTAGTTTACTGAGTAACAGGATTCCAAAGGAGGCAATAATTTTGTCTAAATTGGTAGAAGATGATCTTACACAAATATTACTAGACCTGTCAATCAAACAAAATAGTAATTCTTCATCATTAATTGATGAGATTGAAAAATATAGTAGCGACATGACGTGTCAAAGCATTGATGATATAATGCGTATCGTAGATTCGGCTCTAAAGATAAGCTACTCAGGGTATCTTAACTATGAACCCCAAAACAATACGCTAAAACTTCATTTTGACTCGAAGGAAAAATCAATTGTACCTTGGATATTAATCATAACTGCTTATATCAAAAAATTTGGAAACGATTCAAAAATTATCAATGACCATAGTGAAAAAAATACAAATTCAATATACATAAAGATCCTAAATCCAAATGTGATTCATGTGAACTAGGTATTCAAATAATAACATCACCCTCTAATTCTAATTAAGTAATTTCTGATTTTGCTATTTTTTTATATCGAATACTCAACTTGTTACCACAAATCGCACAGATCGTATGTTTTGGGGCATATCCTTTTCCACAGCTTTTACAAAACTTGACCCATTTTCTTGTCTCCCTGATACGCTTTGTACCTAAATTGAGTAATTTAATTGACAAAATTTTTGCGAGATTGCAGACAGCAAAGTCATCTGTAACAAGTGTTGCATCTTTACCTTTTGCAAGGGCAAGGATCGAAATATCAGCATCAGTAAGTCTCTCCGCCCCAGTTTGTTTAGCAACATCTCTGACCAATCTCAATGAAATGACGTCAGGCTCAAATATCATGATTCTCCTATTTGATACAAGAGTGTCTAAGATTGAAAGATTCCTTTGAATATGTGAAATCTCGTCAAATACTAAATCTGATGTAATGCAGATACTTTTGGACTTAGAATGAAATCCCTGGTAAAAAGCTGTTGCGTCCAAGGCAAATATTAATTCTGTTTTAGAACCCAAGTTTTTCAAGCTGCCTTATATCCCTTTTACCAATCCGTAGGAATACTCCATCATATGGATATTTAGAGATGACGATGTTACTTTTCCATTTCGAGTCAAAAACCTGTTGACCGTCAATAATTATCTTTGAGCTGTCTGTGGAACTGATAACAATATCATTTATATCGACAATTAATGCTGGTGTCTTGTTTACCGGAGCAATTGGCAATATCATGACACATTTCATATTCTCATGAACTATAGGTCCGCCTAAAGAAAGAGCATGTCCAGTTGAACCCGTAGGAGTTGAAATAATAACTCCGTCCATTTTCTGTGAGATAGGGTAATCGAGCACTTTGATAGTAAGAACAGGGGTCTTCGTCAAATTTGTCCTTGTTATAACTATATCATTGAGTGCGGCACCTACCATTTTTCCATTAATCTTTGCTTGCAATCGTAGTCTTTTATCATAAAAATAATTTCCGTTGAAAATATCCTGCAACTGTTGTTCAATGGGTTTTGTATTAGCCTCTGCCAATATCCCTCTGGTTCCTCCTATATTTAGGCTGAAAACCGGTGTACTTTTACTCAACATTCTAAAGGCGCGCAGTGTCGTACCATCTCCTCCTATGGCAAAAACTAGATCAAGATCGGTTTTGACAAGCTCTGAAGGATCAACTAGATGAACATTATTAGCACCAAGTTGTTCTATTGAGAATACCTTAACCTTTTTTTCATCCAGAATCTTTGCTATATTTCGAGCTGCATTTTTTGCAAAGTCATTTTTAATTTTAGTGACAATAGCGACATTTTTTATCCGAGGTACCAATTAACAAGGTAGATAGTTTGCTGCATGACTTAAATGCATTTTTGTCCGTCGCTTTCGTATCCACACGAATAAATATCGTCACATTAATTCGATTTATGGGCCGATAGCTCAGCTTGGCGGAGCGTTCGACTGATAATCGAAAGGCCGAGGGTTCAAATCCCTTTCGGCCCACTCGTTAATACATTCATAGGATGAATTTCGATGTAGACTAAAATCATGAAACCTGACTTTAACTGCATGTTCTCAGATAGATACAGGCAAAATCGTCATTTCGCAATGGTCACGCATGATATCACAATTCATGACACAATCCCATAAAAGCAGATGATGAATAAAATTATCTTGTGGTTTTTTCTAACTGGCAAAATTTCAAGTCCGATGCAAACAGCCAATAGCAATATTACAATACATACTGAATAATTATCTATATGTTCCTAATTATTTTGAGTCGCTTTTATGTGAATGCAAATAGCAAATTCCATGTGACAGATCCATGAAAAAAATATACTGAAAAATTTTACATTCGTTCTGCCTATTCCGCAGGGTAGTGAGAGATAGGTTCTTATTGCTGGTAACAAGTTTCCAAAAAATGAAATTCACTCGCCATACTTTTCAAACAAGTTTAAGATAATGTGTTGCGATATTCATTTTTTGCCCAATCAATAAGTGCTTTTAATTCTGTTGTACTGTAATCAACGTCCATTTCATTTGATACTTGCATCAGGTCTTTGTTAGTAAATATTGCAATCCGCAAATTATTTTCAATTTTTTTCCTTAATGCATTGACAGTATTTGACAGGAATTTCAATGTGTTAGCATTAAAGGAAAATATCATTACAGTAGACAATCCATTTACATTTTTTAATTTTTTAGAAATAAGCCTTTGAATATCTATGTCGAAAAATGGATCTATTTTATTTTCAACATTTCCCAAATATAGTGAATGCCACCCCATCAAATGCAAAGTTACAGAGGCAATTCTTGCTAGGTATGTTGACTCATCTGACCCAGAAACGACTATTGAATAAGCTCTTAATTTTGGTGTGTCTGTCGTAGAAACAAACTTTGTCATCAATACAAGATCTATGGCAATATTAGAAACTAGCAATTTTTCACTTTCACTTATTTTCCCTCTATCATACATACCATTTAATATATTCAAAGTTGGTAAAATAATATCAAATATTATTCTCTCCTTTGATATCGTTGAAAATAACAAATTAGAAATAATGTTAATTGCTTGTGATTCATTACCCTGAACCAGACAATCTAAAAATTTTTGTTGTAAATTGTGGATATTTATTGGAAATTCAATTTGGGGAGCATCTTTGTCCAAATACCATACATTAACGGTCCCAATTTTTTTTTTCGAATTAGTCCTTGTGCCAGCATTAGGTTCAAGTATTTTGTAAGGGTCATTCGATTTATCTTGGTCTTTGAGGCCAATTCAATTCCGGATAGACCAGCGTAGTTTTCAGATAAAGCGGAAAATACTTTTTGTTTTACTTCTTCAAAGTTATACCCGTAATGCATACGAAGTTATTGATCACGTATGTTTTTAACAGTTTTCATTTTCACAACCATGTTTTTGAGATTAACCAAAAAATATAAGTCGATTACAATATGGGTTGCATTAATAATGTCCAATAAAAAAGTTGTATTAGCTTTCTCTGGTGGTTTGGACACATCAGTATGCGTAAAATATCTGCAAAATAAGCAGAAAATGGATGTAATTACGACCACCGTTGACTGCGGTCAAGAAGATGACTTTAATGAAATTAGAAAAAAATCAAAGATGCTAGGCGCGATAAAGCATGTCAACGTCGACGCAAAAAATGAATTTGTGGAGAAATATGTATACAGATCAATTAGAGCAAACGGTCTCTATCAAGGAAAATATCCTCTTGCTACTGCTCTAGCTCGTCCATTGATTGCGGAAAAAATAATGAAAGTAGCTGCGCAAGAAGGTGCAGCTGCAGTTGCACATGGGTGCACGGGAAAGGGAAACGACCAGGTTAGGTTTGATATTGCAATGTCATCAATTGATCCAACCATCAAGATAATTGCTCCAATAAGGGAAATGAATCTGACACGGGATCGTGAACTGGCATACGCAAAAAAAAATAATGTTCCACTAAATGACGTAATTAAAAAGTATAGCACTGACACAAACATATGGGGAAGAGCTATCGAAGCAGGTCAATTAGAAGATCCCTGGTTAGAACCTCCGGAAGAAATTTTTAGTTTGGTCAAGACTAAGATGATACCGCCTGAATATTTAGAAATAGAATTTGAGAAAGGCAGTCCAGTGGGAGTTGATAATAAGAAAATGAGTTTGTTGGACATTATAAGATATTTGAATGTCAAGGCCGGAAAACATGGAGTTGGTGTGGTAGACCACATAGAAGACAGAGTAGTTGGAATAAAAACGAGGGAAATATACGAGGCCCCTGCAGCTCTGACTATCCTCGCAGCCCACAAAGATCTGGAACAACTTGTTCTGACTAAACATGAATTGAGTTTCAAGCAATTGGTGGAAGATAAGTGGAGTTGGTTGGTTTATTCCGGGTTATGGTTTGATCCTCTTAGAGAAGACTTGGATAGGTTTATAGATGCAACTCAAAATAGAGTTTCAGGAAAAGTTAAAATGAAATTACAAAATGGATCTTTCAAAGTGGTGGGAAGAAAATCCAAGTATTCACTTTACAAACAAACACTAGCGACATATGCTTCAGACTCTATATTCGATCAAAACCTTGCAAAAGGTTTTATAGAGTTATGGGGGATGGAAACAGTTATTGCTAATAAATTATCAAAGAACTTATCTAAAGAGGAAAGGAGATAAATAAAATGAAAAATGAATGTAAGGATTGTGGAGCTGAACTGACCATACCGGAGGACGCTATGGTTGGAGAAATCATAACATGTCCAGACTGCGGCACCGACTTTGAGATTGTGTCAAAGACTCCAAATAGTGTGGAGATGAAACAAGCCGAATCAGTCGGAGAAGACTGGGGACAGTAGTTGAATACAATATGCATAATATACGACAAACTAAGATTTGAAGAAAAAAAAATATATAGCAAAGTCAAAGAAAAAGGATTAGACGCAACATTAGTGGACGGAAAATTATTAACCTTTGATACCGAATCGAGTAAACAGAATCTTTCGTTTGGCGATATTATATTACAGCGAGTTATAAGTCATAACAGGGGGTTACATTTAACTTACTGTCTGGAGCAAATAGGCTTCTCTGTTGTAAATACATTCAATGTCAGTGAAATTTGCGGGAATAAGCTAATCACCTCTATGGTTTTGAAAAAGAATAATGTGCCAACTCCCAAGACTACTTTTGCCTTTAGTACAGAATCAGCAAGAGAGTGTATGAAAAATCTGGGATATCCGCTGGTAGTTAAACCAATTATTGGTTCATGGGGACGTGGTATTTACCAAATAAAAGATCAATCAATGGCTGAAATGCTGTTGGATTCAAGACAAGATAACGATAATTCATTTTCTAGAATTTATTATTTCCAGGAATTAGTTGATCGCCCTTCACGTGATATTAGATGCATTGTGATAGGAGATCAAATAGTAGCTTCAGTTTATAGATACTCTTCAGAAAATGAATGGAGAACGAATGTGGCTGTTGGTGGTAGAACAGAAGAGGCCCCAATGACAGCAGAATTACAAGAAATTGTCCTAAAAGCTTCAAACTCTGTGGGAGGCGGAATCTTGGGAGTAGATCTCATGGAAGATAAACAAAGAGGTTATTTGGTGCATGAGCTTAACAATACTGTGGAATTTAGAGGAGCGTCGACCGTCTGTAAGTCTGACATTGCAGGAGCAATTACCGACTATTTGGTAAAATTATCGACAAAATAATATTGTGTTATAATAAAAATCCTCTAGAACTGCAAACGGCACATCTTATTGCTACGGGGTTGGATAACAAAATTCATAAGATGTCATTGTAGAAATTTCGGTAAAGGAAGAAAATGAATTGAAAGTAGGAGTAATCGGCGCTTCGGGATATGTTGGTGGTGAACTCTTACGGCTGCTAGTAGTTCATCCGGATGTTGAATTAAGTGTTTTAACCTCTAGGCAGAACGCAGGAGAGTACGTTCACAGAGTACATCCCAGTTTGAAAGGTTTCATAGATTTAAAATTCTCGTCTATGGAATTGGACAAATTAACAAAACAATGTGATTTGATATTTGTCTCTGTTCCTCATGGTAACGCATTGAACATAGTCAAGGAATTATACAGTACTGGAATAAAGATTGTAGATCTATCAGCAGATTTCCGCTTGAAGAATGCAGAAGATTATGTAAAATGGTATGGTTGGGAACATCCTTATCCTGATTTACTTTCCAAATCTGTTTACGGCATTCCAGAGATGCGTAGAAATGAAATCAAAGACGCACAATTAGTATCATGTCCGGGGTGCATGGCAGTAACATCAATTTTGGCCCTAAAGCCATTAATGGAAAATAAATTGATTGAGACTAGTCATATTATTGTAGACAGTAAGATAGGTTCTTCTGGTGCTGGCGCTACTGACAGCTCGGGAACCCATCATGCAATGAGATATGGGGTAATAAGACCATACAAACCTGCAAAACACAGACACACAGGTGAAATAGAACAAGAATTAAGCATCTTATCAGGTGAGAGAATTAAAGTAAGCATGAGTCCTCATGCTGTAAACCTAGTAAGGGGTATCCTAACAACAAATCATGTATTTCTTAAATCACCAATGTCAGAACTTGAACTATGGAAGGTTTATAGAAATTCGTACAAGGAAGAACCATTCATTCGACTAATAAGAGATAAAAAGGGATTCTATAAATTCCCGGATCCAAAATTCGTTGTTGGTTCTAATTTCTGTGACGTAGGTTTCGATATGGATGAAAACACAAGCCGAATAGTTGCTCTTTCAGCCTCTGATAATTTAATGAAGGGAGCTGCAGGTTCTGCTGTGCAGAACATGAATTTAATGTGTGGGTTTAGTGAAACTGATGGACTCAGGTATACACCATTAACACCGGTATGATTGTCATAAAGTTTGGTGGAAGTGTTCTCTATGAATTGCATCCATCAATAATTGATGATATTCGGCAAATTTCGCAAAAAGAGAAACTAGTGCTAGTTCATGGTGGAGGTAATGAAGTGACCAACGTCGCTAGAAAGCTTGGAAAGGAACAGAAATTCATCGTTTCTCCCAGTGGGATAAGAAGTAGATTTACCGATAAGGAAACGGCCGAAATTTACACTATGGTAATGTCTGGAAAGATAAACAAGATAATAGTCAGAATGCTAGTCCAGGCAGGCATAAGGGCGGTGGGAATTTCAGGGATAGATGATAACATGTTGAAAGCAGTAAGAAAAACAAAGCTGACTGTGCTAAATGAAAAAGGGCGCAAAATGATTATCGACGGAGGATATACTGGAAAAATAAATTCTGTTGATACATCTCTTATGAACACTCTCACTGAAAGAGGCTTTGTTCCCGTAGTATCCCCTATAGCGATGAGTGAAGAGTATGATTTTTTGAATGTTGATGGCGACAGGGCAGCAGCTTACATAGCGGGTAATCTAAAGGCAGATAAAGTCATTTTTCTAACTAATGTGAATGGCTTACACTTAGAAGACAAACTGGTGACAAAACTTACCAGAGATGAGGCAAAAGAACAGTTGCCGAAAATAGGGTTTGGAATGGAAAAAAAGATATTGGCTAGCACAGAAGCCCTATTGATAGGCGCTAAAGAAGTGATAATATCGTCAGGTAAGGTGTCTAACCCAATTATGTCTGCTATAGATCATACAGATTGTACGGTGATCTCAAATTGAGTCTTAATGAAGACGGATTTCTGATAAATCTATATCAAAGATTTCCTGTTACTATCGATAGAGCCCAAGATGCAACAGTTTGGGATACGTCAGGAAAGGAATACATTGACTGTATGGGCGGGTATGGGGTCGCCATCATAGGACATTGTAATAAAGATGTCATCAATGCAATAACAGTGCAAATAAACAAGCTCATGGTATGCCACATGTCAACTTACAATGATAGCAGACTTGAATTTCTGGCAAAGTTAAAATCTATAGCGCCTGATAACCTCGTGAAGATTTTCTTTAGTAATAGTGGAGCTGAATCGATAGAGGCTGCATTAAAATTCTCACGAAAATTTTCGAAAAAAAATGGGATAATTTCCATGTATGGTGGCTATCACGGAAAAACGTTTGGAGCACTGTCTGTCACGTATAACGCAAAATATCGCAAGTCGTTTAATCCCTTGTTAGATGGAGTAAAATTCGTTCCTTTTGGAGACATATCTTCGCTAAGGCATGCCATAGATGAGAGTATTGGTAGTGTGATCGTCGAACCAATTCAAGGAGAATCTGGCATAATTATGCCGCCAGAAGATTATGTCAAGTCAGTGAGAGAAATATGTACAGAAAAAAACTTGGTATTGATATTTGACGAAATTCAGACAGGCCTTGGACGAACAGGAAAAATCTGGGCTGGCCAAAATTGGAACGCGGTTCCTGACATAATGTGCATAGCAAAGGGAGTAGCTTCCGGAGTTCCTGCTGGTGTAACATTTGTTAAGGAGGAAATTGCCAACTGTATGAACGTAGGAGAACATTCTTCAACCTTTGCTGGAAATCCTATTGCATGCTCGGCAGGAAGTGCCACGATTGATACTATAATAAAAAAAGACCTGCCTTCCAGAGCCTCAGATACAGGAAGGTATTTCAAAGATAAGCTCATTGAACTGAAGGAGAAACATTCCATAATAAGAGAAGTCAGAGGCATGGGAATGATGCTTGCTTTAGAATCACGGTTCGATGTCAGAGATATATTGATGGATGGAATAAAAAATGGTCTTTTGATGTTATACTCTGGAAGAACAGTGATACGGTTGCTTCCACCTTTGATTATGAAGAAGGAGCAAGTGAGCAGAGCTGTTGAAATAATGGATGATATCTTAAGTGAAGAGGAGAAGAGGCGTAATGTCCAAAGATAATGAATTTGACCAGCGAATCTTGGAGATTTTGCGTATGGATTCTAGAAAATCATTTGTTGATATTGGAAAGCAGTTGGGATTATCGGAATCTGCCATAAGACGAAGGATTAAGAATTTAATTGATAATGGGACAATATCTAGATTTACGATTGAAGAAAATTCTAACAAGAAAACTAGTGCAATAACATTGCTTTCTGTCAGCTCCACAACTGACACAAATTCAGTTGCTTCTAAATTGCAAGACATCGAAGGTGTTAAGATTATTTATGAAATAACTGGACAGTATGATGTAGCCGTGATTATATCAGCAGACTCGATAAACCAAATCAACAGCAGTATTGACGAAATAAGAAGAATACACGGCGTATCAAATACGGATACAGTAATAATATTACGAACGCTCACTTAGCAGTATTTTATCCCATAGCCGAAAAGATTTATATTGTATTCGAAATAAGTTCTTATTAAGCATAAATGTCACTAAATTCAGATGATCCTAACCATTTTGCGAACATGTACAACAAACCAATAGCGAATAAAGAGATAAGAATACTTGATTCAACACTACGTGAAGGAGAACAGCATCCTGGAGTTTCATTCACAATTAAACAAAGAATTCAGATAGCCTGGTTGTTAGATTCGTTTGGTGTAAACCAAATTGAAATAAGTCCCGTTGTATCGCATGATCATTTCGAGGCGACCAAGACAATTATCAAACAAGGTCTGAAGGCAGACATTTTGGCTCATGTGAGAGCGCTAAAATCAGATGTAGAAGTTGCAATTGACTGTAATGCGACATGGGTCGCAACATACATGGGAATCTCGGACATTCATCTTGCAACAAAACTAAAAATCTCGAGGGAAGAAGCCAAAGTTAGAGCTCTTGAAGTTGCAGACTTTATAAAATCACATGGATTGAAATCTCGTTTTACAATGGAGGATGCAAGCAGAACGGATCCATTATTTCTGATTGAAATGTGCAAAGAAATGAATTCTCGAGGAATCGAAAGAATAAGCATTCCCGATACTGTAGGAATAATGCGCCCGCAAGGCATGTACAACCTGGTAAAGATGGTACATGATAATATTGATACAACTGCTTCATCGCTAGACGTACATTGCCATAATGATGTAGGCCTTGCACTCGCTAATGCACTTGCAGGATGCGAAGCTGGAGCCAATCAAATTCACACAACCATAGATGGATTTGGTGAAAGAACTGGAATTCCATCCCTAGCCGAAACTGCTGTTGCTTTATCCGTCATTTATGGAATGCCAAATGATTTTAGATTGCACATGTTAAAAGATCTTTCAAGAACAATCGTAGATTACACGCACATTGAAACACCAGAATCCAAGCCAATAGTTGGAGAAAGTGCTTATAAACACAAAGCAGGTACACACCTGGCTGCCATTTTGCAGAATCCAGCAGCATATGAGATTCTTGAACCTCATCTGGTGGGAAATAGGAGAAAAATAGTATTTGGTGAACTGGCAGGAAAAAATGGTGCTGCATATTTGCTATCTCTTTTGGGACTTGAATCGACAAAAGTTGAGGCCGAAAAAATGGCCAAAGGTTTGAAAGAATTACGTATGGGCGATATATTGGAGTTATACCTTGACGAAAGATTAGAAAGAAAAATACTTAACGATGCAGTATCAAAGTAGAGGAGATAGTAATGATAAAATGCACTGAATGCGATGCAGAAATCAAAATTCCAAGTGACGCTATGGAAAACGAAATTGTGACATGTCCTGACTGCGGCGCAAGTTATGAATTAATCAAGTCAAATGATGTGTTTGCCATCAGACCTGCACAGTCTGTCGGAGAGGATTGGGGAGAGTGAAAGGGAATAACAACAAAACTTCCTTTTTCATTGTTTATGACCAACTAAGATGGGAAGAAAAATCGTTGATCGAAGCTGCGAAAAAAAAAGATATTAACTTGGAGGTTATCAATTGCAGAGAAAATTCTATTGACCTCGACAAGGATAAATCCATCTATTGTGACGACATTATCTTGCAAAGATGTGTGAGCTATTATAATAATTTGCATTCGACTGCTGCTTATGAGGGACTTGGAGCAAAAATGATTAACTCTCTTTATACCGCCATAATGTGCGGAAATAAATTGTTCACTCATATGGAATTGTCAAAATCAGGGATCGCCATTCCCAAAGCTTTTTGTGCATTTTCGAATCAATCAGCTATGAATTTCCTAGATAAGGACGGTTATCCAAAGGTTATCAAACCTGTAGTAGGCAGTTGGGGAAGGATGATTGCGCTGTTGAAGGATAAACAGGCAGCGGAAGCGGTCATTGAACACAGAGAACATATGTATCCGCTATATCATGTGTTTTATTTTGAGGAGTTTGTGAAAAGACCCCCTAGAGACATTAGATGTATAGTAGTGGGAGATAAAGTAGTCGCTGCAATCTACAGATACTCCGGAAACAATGAATGGAAAACAAATATGGCACTAGGTGGGAAGGCAGAGGCCTGTAAAGTAACTAACGAAATGGAAGATATTTGTTTAAGAGCAGCAAAGACAATGAAAGGAGAGATTTTGGGAGTAGATCTAATGGAGAGCGATGATAATGGTTTGCTTGTTCATGAAGTAAACAATACTACAGAATTCAAGAATACTGTGAGGGTTACCGAAGTTGATATTCCTTCTCTTATCATGGATCATCTTGTAAATTCAAACAAGTAATTAGCAAAATTGATCTCTTCTGCGTATGCCATTGAATTATTGAAAAAGGCTCTTGAAATATACACACCATCAAGATCAGAAGCACAGCTTGCCAATTTGATTAAGCAAAAATGTTTGGACGATTTAGGATTTGAAAGAGTTAGTACTGATAGTGTGGGAAATGTGATTGCAACGAAGGGAAGTGGAGATCCAAAAATTCTTTTATGCGGACACATGGACACTGTACCGGGACAGATTCCAGTAAGGATTGATTCGGGATATCTTTTTGGCAGAGGAGCCTCAGATGCTAAAGCTCCGCTCATATCCATGCTTCTCGCATGCTCAGAATTCAAGCAAAGGGGAACGATAATTTTTGCGGGAGTCGTAGATGAGGAAGGGAACGCTACTGGAATTAAGGAATTGGTTAAAAATAAGCTGCCCGTCGACTACGCGATTTTTGGTGAACCAAGCGGAATTAATAAGATTACTGTAGCTTATAAAGGAAGACTTGCCTTAAGACTTACCTGCGATGTCATTGACAGTGCTCATGCAAGTGCACCGTGGCTATCAAAGAATTCTATTGAAGAAGTATATGAAGTGTGGAAAATGCTTAGTAACGAAATCTCATCCAAATATAACAAGACTGATAAAAAGACTGAATCTGTAAGTCTTAGTCTCACCGAAATTTCAGGCGGTTCAAGTCATAATGTTACACCTCAGAAATGTAAGATCACCATTGACATTAGAGTACCAAATGGAGTAAAGTGCCTAGAAGTTTTGGATTCCCTAGACAAGTCTATAGAGAAAATTTCTGAAATACGGAAATTGAATGTTACCTATCGAATTGAAGATATGACAGAACCCTTCGAAGCAGAACATTCATCACCAATAGTCAGAGCTCTGTCATTATCAATTTTAGACGTTTGTAAAATACGTCCCATATTACTCAAAAAGACAGGAACGGGGGATATGAATGTGCTTGGAAATTCACTAAATATACCAGTTGTGACTTACGGACCAGGTGAACCACATGTTTCACATTCAAAGGACGAAAGAGTGGAGATACAATCGTATCTGACAAGTATAGAAATTTACAATAGAGCCCTTTTTCACACATCAAGACTACACCATAATAAGAAGGCCAGCAATACCAAATGAATAAGTAATATGTTGTATTTGCTTGGAACCGGAATCTATGATACTTTTGAATCGAGTAATTCGATTGAAATATTGAAAAATTGCGATAGAGTGTACGTCGAAAAATTCACCTCACCCATTTCCGACAACTTTATCAAAATTCTCAACTCGGCCTTAGGACCCGAAAAAAAAATTGAATTTGTAAAAAGGTGGTTTGTAGAAGATGGCAGACAATTGTTGGAAGAATCGAGGACATTGAATGTTGGATTGATAAGTTATGGAGACCCGACCATAGCAACAACCTTTACGGAATTGAGAATAAGGGCGATAAAAAATAACATACAAATAACCGTCCTACATGCCGCTTCTGGTATAACTTCCATTGTGGGCGAATGCGGCTTGCAGGTCTACAAAATAGGTAAATCGGTTACAATAATGGAAGAAAAGCAATCGGCAGTAAGCGTGTATGGTACTGTTTTTGGCAATCTAAACCTGAATTGCCATACAATTATTCTAACTGAGTATAGGCAATGTGAAGATGGTTCAGAATTTTTCTTAAATCCAAGTCATGCAATCTCAAAATTACTAGAAGTCGAAAAAGATATTAAATATGGAATAGTTTCTGAGGAGACGTTCTTAATTGTAGCTTCTAGAATTGGTTGCGACGACCAAAAAATTTTCAGTGGTAGCATCAAATCCCTTTTAGCTGCCGAGTTCGGCAAGGGGCCTCATTCTATCATATTTCCGGCCAAGCTTCATTTTACAGAGGAGGAAGCAATAACAAATTTGACCGAGGTTTTTGACAAACCTTCGGACAACACGGCGAGTCTTGAAAATATTTCCACTCAAATGATAAACAAGTACGAACCGATGATCCGAAATGAAATCAAACAAGTTCGAGAATCCATTGGTTCTAAAAGTGAAAGTAGGGCCCAATTGGAATTACTTGAAAATGCAGAATATTATTTGGATGATGCAATTCAATTCTTGATGCAAGGAAAGAGGGAGCTGGCAGTTTTGTCGGTTGGATATGCAGACGGCTTGGTTGATGCGGTAAAACAAATATTAGAACGCAAGTAAAACCGTTGGAAATCTAGATTCGAAATCATCTACCCCACTGGATAATTTTTAAGTGGAAATTGATAAATTTACTAAAAAATAGTAATAAGCATTCAAGCATCCAATATTTTTAGGATGATTGTTATCATACGAGTTGCTTTTTGTCTTTTATTTATTGTCGCATATCATTAGATTTCATAATTTTTTTATAAGGGCTAAGTAAACAATAGTCATGAACAATTCGAGTTATTTAGTTGCTGCCATTTTAGGTGTTTTGGCGTTTATTTTGACTGTTAATGTTAGCTTTGCACAGCTTAGTTTTCGGACAGATTTGGTAGGTGAAGCTGAAGTTCCTCCACTATTCAGCGAATCTTATGGTAGCGCTCATATTTCTGGTAACGATAGTAGTCTCAAATTTCAGATAAATGTCACATCTCTAGACAAAGTTACGAGCGTATCCCTGTACAAAGGTGATACATCTGAAAATGGACAAGTACTTGTATCATTACTGAATTCAACAGAACCATCAGGATTAGTTGACGGTAAACTTGTCGAAGGAACAATAAATTCTTCGAGTATTTTAGCGCCCCTAGCTAACCTGACTACGAATGTCACATTGAACTTACCATCTTCTGGAAATATGACGAATATGACATCAGCTTCTGGAAATATGACGAATATGACATCAACTGTACCAGCTTCTGGAAATATGACATCTGGAAATATGACGAATATGACATCAACTGTACCAGCTTCTGGAAATATGACATCATTAGCTGCTCCTGTCAGCAAATTGGAAGCATTGATAGACTTGATGAACCAAAATATGACGTATATCAACATTCATACTTCCCAATTCCCGGAAGGAGAGCTTAGAGGTACCCTCACGCCAACGAATTCAACGGGTTAAGCGCACTTTAACCATAATTTTTTCAAACCATATGAAATATTGCCTCACATTGGTTCAGAAGAACAAAAGGATTTAAGATAACTTTGTATATTTTATTTTAATGTCTTTTTTTCAGAATGATATAAGAACTGTATTTTCGTCCAAGAAACCTCCAAGCCTACAATCTCCGATTCTAATCTGTGGATTTCCGGGAAGTGGATATGTGGGAAAAATTGCTGTAGATCATATAATAAGTGAACTGCAGGCCGAACACTTGGCAGATATATATTCATCCTCTTTTCCTCCCCAGGTCGTTATAAAAAATAGCGGTACCGTTGAACTCTTGAAAAACATAATTTATTATGTCCAAGGTAAAGGAAATAGTCATGATTTTCTATTTCTCACAGGAGATGCGCAACCAGTAAGTTCTAAAGTGGAGTATATACTAGGAGAAGAAATAATAAAGATAGCCAAAAGTTTTGGCGTTAAGCAAATTATTACTCTTGGAGCGTATATAACAGGCATGTTTGTCGATTCACCAAGAATATTTGGCGTTGCGACAGAGGATGATGGAATAAAACTACTTAATTCATTTGATGTATTAAAAATTGATAATGGCAGTATCTCTGGAATGAACGGTATTCTACTTGGTATCGCTAAAATAAATGACCTAAAGGGAATTAGTTTACTGGGGGAAACATCAGGTTATGTAGTGGATGCAAATGCGTCAAAATATCTCATCAAAAAATTACTAGCCGTAGTTGGACTTGAGGTTGACATGGGTGAGTTGGATAAAAAAGCGAAAGACACTATATTGTTAATAAAAAGTATTGAACAGAGAATGGGTGATAAAAATGCTCAAAGTGATGATGTTCAGCAAATGGTTCAAAAGAAACAACCAGAAATTGGATATATAAGTTAATTTGGATTGAATCTATTAATGGTTATTGATACCAAATTTAGGATTGTACGTAAACTAAAGTTTTAC
>DATIFZ010000094.1:0-6380 GCA_035454925.1 Nitrososphaeraceae archaeon | reverse complement strand
ACTTAAGTCTCAAAGTTTTTCTTTTGAGGTAACGGAAACTCTTCAATGCCGCGATTAGTTTAATAACTCATTTTTGATACTAATTGTGAGCCCAGAGGTTTGTGAATCAAAAATTCGAAGCCAGCATAGTTCAAAACTTGTATCCAATATTTCGCAGAAATTTTTTTCTATCATCTATGTCATTATCTGTTTCTATACCCTTTGGTTTAAATCCATCAGCAACACCTAGTATTGCCCTACCTTGTTCTGTATCAACAAATATTATTTCTACAGGATTAGCGGTTGCACAATAAACATTTACTATTTCAGGAACTTCTTTTAACCTTGGTAATATGTTTATTGGAAACGCATCCTTTAACAAAATTACTAAACTATGTCCTGCAGAGATACTGTACGCATATTCAGTTGCCAGCTTTTCCAAAACTCCATCATTGCCAGCATGTCTCACCAGACAAGGACCACTTGCTTCACAGAAACCACATCCAAACTTTATACCTGGAACACAGTTAATTAAGCACTCTGAAACATCCTCGATGCCTTTTTTGCAAAAAAATCCACGCGTTTCTCTATCTCAGAACCTATTAAAAATCCTATAAAATCAAAAAACTTTCTTATTCTTCTTTCATAATATTTTCTTGTGAGCTCCGACCTGATTGAATATTTGAACATATTGTACGAGCTAGTAACATCCTCATAATTTTCAACACGTACCTTGGTTAACAATATGACTTACTATATAAAAGTGGGACTAAATAAAATGTAAAGATTGACATGGGGCTGGTCGGATTTGAACCGACGACCTCCAGCGCCCGAGGCTGGCATCATACCAAGCTAGACGACAACCCCTCAATAGTTTATTTCAAAATTCCCTTAATATACTATAATATAATATTTGATGCAAGCTAGCTATCATAGAAATACTTTCAAGAGACAAATATAATTACAATTCTTCGTCTGTAAATGGAGAACCAACAACTCTTCTTGATGTAGGATTAACTATATTCTTTTGAACCAACTGTCTTACAATATTTGCCGCAAAAGGCAGTGCTCCAGTCGCACCAGGAGAATTGTAATTCAAAATATGCAACGAAGATTCGTTTTCCACAAGTAAACTCTCAGCTGCAACATTTCCATTTTTATCGATTAATAGTGATCTAATACCAGACCTACCACTTTGTTTAAAGTCAGATGAATTCAATGAGGGCAAAAATCTCTTTACTCTATTAATCATGTTTGATTTGGATAAAGAACTAGATACCTCATTCGATACCAATCGTATAAACTCTTTATTTAAAAACAATTTTACAACTCCTAATTTAGAGGATTCGAAAATTTTTGGAATCACATTTTTCAAGTTATCAGCCAAGTTATATGAGTACGGACTAAAAACAGGAACAGCATTTGGTCCTATTTCGCATCTTCCATCGATTCTCCTAATCCAGTGGGGATCCAAAAAAGGATAATTTGTATATCGCGGTACCGAGTAGATACTTCTTTTGGTAAGGTTACTATATTTTGGTGGCGCTGTCAAATATTCTCCTCTAAAATGTAGGTCAGTAAATTCCTTGGCAAGATCAACACTATGGGCAATATCGAGCGAATTACCCCCAGCTGCATTTATTACATAATCTGAAGTTATATTTTTAGCAGTCCCAATTATTGTCATTCGTCTCTTTGCTTCTGTATTTGTATTGGAACAAATTTCTCTGAATTTATTTTCAAATGATGTATTACAGCCAAATTTGACTGCGTCTTCCTTTAGTTTTTGATTTATGCGACCATAATCAGTTGAGGCGTCCTGGAAACACACGAGTCCAGATTCGCACTTTACATTAGGCTCAATCTCAAGCATTTCAGTTTTACTTAAAAATTTAATATCCTCATTATTCAGTCCGTTCCTGCGTGCCCATTCAACGTGTTTGGTCAATACATCAATTTCCCTTTCCTCAGTTGCAACTTCAATAACTCCATCTTCTTTAAACGGTAAATCATGAAAAGCGCAATAACGCTTTATCATTTCATATCCCCTTATCGTGTAAGCTGCAGTAGATGGTTTTTTTTCTGGGTCGTAGTAAAAGGGCGCATGAACTTTTCCAGTATTCCTGCTGCTTGTATGCAGACCAACATTTTTTTCCTTTTCCATTAGCATAATTGAAGAATTTGTCATGATGGAAAGGAAATAAGCAATGGAACATCCTAATATGCCACCACCAATAATCAATACATCATAATTGTCGTGCAAATTATTTTCATCTCTTTACTTGATCAATTCGCATAGGCAATAATTGTCGTCATTTATCATAGTCCATTTAATTACAATACCATTTCATTTTTTATTTTTATGATTTATGTGAAAGTCCAATGATTTGTAAAAAGCAACGATCGAAGATGCATTTAATATTTTTCCATCATATAGTAACTTTTTAATTTCATCAATTGGTAGAATCGCCGTCTCTATTATCTCCATCATACCCAAGTTCTGTTTCCTTTCATTAACCAAGTTGTAAGCCACAAACAAATTGCCTGTCTGTTCAAACATGGTATAATCCAATGTGTATGAACCCAGGTCGATAATATTATTTGCTATGTAGCCTGTCTCCTCTTTTAATTCTCTTCTCGCCGCCTGCAGTGGTGTCTCGCCAGGGTCAATATATCCAGAAGGGGCTTCAATTTGATATGAATTGACCAAATGTCTGTAACTTTTGATTACGAGGATCTCATTATCTGAAACAAACGGTACTATCGTAGAATAGTCTTTTCTCCTTGCTCTAGTATAGATCTTCTTTTTGTTCTTAATGTCCAGTACGTCCTCATATAGTTCGATATACTTGTTGGAGTATATTTTCCGTGATGATTCTAGAGTCCATCCAGTCGGTAGATTCATAGTTTTTATTCATACTTTTACTGATATTTGCTTTTATGTAAGCCGTCTAATTAGAATAGGATTGCAGTGCTTCCAAAGTATGATAATTTCATATTAAATGAATTATTCCCGTGCTCGTCAACAAAAGTCATACTCCCGCAAGCTTGATATTTCCATAAACACATGCGTTTTGCAAATCCTTAATCTCATGTGGTTTATGCTTTCTAATCTCAACTATATATCCACTCGTAGAATGATAAAAAATAACCATATCTGTTGGATAAAGCGACAGCATTGCATGATTTTCAGGATCCGATGTCATGTGTCTTAGGTGTATTCGTTCCCAGGAAAATAACTCATCGATATTTCCATTAAAATGGAAATTACTTCCACACGGGCATGATGAATCTCTCCAATTTCCTTTGATGTTTTTAAGCCATACGTCTTCTCTGTCAGTTGATTGCAATATCTCAATTTGTATTAAATCCTCCTCAACATATATACTATTTCTCTTTTAACAAAACTTCATTTACAGAGTAGATGATTTCAAGCAAAGCAGGTTTGTTAGGTATTAAGTTTGTCGTTGAACCTGCGCATTATTTGAATCAATACCGTTCCAAATAATTTCATAACCCATTTTTGTAATAAGTAAGGTAACACATTCTTCAGGTATATTACTTTGACACAGCAATCTAACTGCATCCTGTAGATTGACAATTTTATCAAGCTCTGGTAACAATTCGCTAATTTTATCATTGGAAATCATATAATTGTCAACTAATAAGAATTCCCCCAGTCTATCTGTCATCACTTTTTCTGAATTGTTAGTATTTAATTGAAGGTTTCTAATGGTCTTTACCACTGATTCAATTGGAATCTTGTACCTGTCTGAGATCTCTTTAAGTGATATAACACTATTTCTTTGCCTGTCATGAATTTCCTTATCCATTTCTAAAGCAATCGTATCATGCAAATTGATCGATATCTCGTCAATGATTTTATGATCGATATCCTTTAGATAGCTAATTATTGGACCAAATGGAATTTCGTCTTTTCTATAAAAAATTAAATGTTTTTTATTCACAAATTTAGAAAAAACTGAATCGATAGGAATCTTTTTCCCGTTTTCAGAAATACAATTATCCATATTTGCAACAATCAACAAATCAGGACCGGTCGAAGTTCCAGTTTCAGATTTGCTGGTCAAGTCTTTTATCTTTTCTAATTTCCTTTTCAAATAGTCTTCAGTCCAGAAACCTACTATCTCTAAATAGACTTTAACGCCATATTTTTCAAATACAAAATCAGGTATGAATGCTTTACCGTTCGAAAGAATCAATGGATCCGGTTCTCTAACCAGCTCCCATCCAGTAGAAAACTTGAGAAATTTATCCATAAATTTTTTTTCAATGCTGCTATCAAAGTACTCCATGCCATAGTTGTCATATGACAATCCTGGTCCTGATATTTGCTCTGATTGAAAGTGAAAAGTTGATGCATCAAATAGAGGTATATCCTTGTCTGTACTTGAGAGCTCAAAATCATAGGTCTTTTTCATACCGGAGATAGATTTTCTTAGTATTGTTGCACTAATGGACCAAATTTCACTAAAGATTATTGAAGGAATTAATTTGGCCATTGCCATACCGTATCTATCAGTCAATCTTACAATGCTAAGTGGACCATTTACTGTACATATAACCTTGTTTTCCTTTTTGTCTTTCAATAATATTTCATCCTTTTTTGTCTGAGCATTTGATTTTGATCCGCAATTGGATTCACTGTACAAAGAGTACATTAGTCCAAGTTGTTTTATTTTACGCAAGATTTTCTTCCAACTGAAACCACCATAGATACTGAATTCCATTTTTACACTGTTTAGCAAAAGGGTTTGAAGAGCGGAAACATTGTACCATGCAACTAATTGTAATGAAGTCAATAAATCAAAATTTTTCAAATATTTATTTTTCTCAAGGTCATTCCACATTGCCATTTCCACATCATTTACAGATAGATTGTTTTTTGAAGCAACTTTTGCAAGGATATTCTTTCTTTCGTTTTCTGTTACAGGATAACCTAGCAGAGAAGCTATTTCGAATATTTGCCTTCTGAGGTGTATGGCATTCATTGTATCATTGTTCCCTGCATTAGAAAATACACATTCGTGAGATGCATATTCGCATCTCTGTTCTAAAAGATGACATATTGCCCTAACAAGTTTATAGTCTGGGTTTTTTGCTTCTACCTCTGAAAGATTTTCATCTACATTTGACTTTGATAATTTCCTATCGGCCATATCTTCATACATTTTGATAATCTTTGATGGTAAGGATGATTGGTTATCTTTTTCACAGTCAATAAATACTGGCTTTATTTGATTCTTCTTGCTTGAAATCTGGACTCTTAGTAGCTCAATTGGGAACATTTATAATTTTTACCTCTTGTAACGATAATGAGCAGATCTTAATCATATCACCTTAATAATTTTTCATTTTAGAGTGCTTGACACTCATACAATCCTTCATATTAGTTCAAATTGAATGGATTTTGTTAAGAGCGTACCACCCACCGACCCCCTCCTACTAGTGTGTCAAGCCTTAAATGTAATTCGCTGCATGGTGTATAGAATGAGAAACAAAAAATCGACTTATTCAAATTCTCACATGCAAGAAGAAAAGGAAGACAATACTGAAAATCTTTCTAATGATTATGCCGAAAATATTGTAAACGAAGCGGAACAACCAGTAAAAGAAGATAATGAAAATACCGCTATGAATAATGATGCATCATTAAGTACTTTATCAGAACAATCTCCGATTACCGATCTAACTAATCTTGAAATTCAGGATATTGAAGGAATAGGTCCTACAACTGCTAAAAAACTGAGAGAAGCAGGAATTTTTTCTGTGATGGATCTTGCTGTAGCCGGAGTTGAAGATCTAGCTGTAGATATTAATGCGTCCAAAGATAGTGCAGCTTCATTTATAATGGCAGCCCAAAAACTCCTAAGAGAATCAGATGTTCTTAATAAAGAATTCATTACTGCTGATACTGCACTAAAGAAAAGAAGATTGTTGTTACGATGTTCTACAGGTTCAAGTATGCTAGATGATCTATTCCTTGGTGGTATCGAAACACAGGCAGTTACTGAACTTTATGGCGAATTTGGTTCAGGCAAGTCTCAGATATGTCATACTATGTGTATTACTGCTGGACAACCAACCGAATTGGGCGGATTAAATAGCGGCGTTATTTACATTGATACTGAAGGAACATTTAGACCTGAAAGACTGGAGCAAATATCTAGCAATAGAAATATAGATCCAGTACAAGCACTGCAAAATGTAGCCGTGTGTAAAGTCTATAATAGCGCACATCTAGAGTTAATCGTTAAAAATCTTGGCAAGTATATAGATGATTACAAGGCAAAATTAGTAATTGTCGATAGTATAATCTCATTACATAGAGCAGAATTCTCTGGTAGAGGAACACTTGCCGATAGACAACAAAGACTTAA
>DATIFZ010000093.1:0-7441 GCA_035454925.1 Nitrososphaeraceae archaeon | reverse complement strand
CAAATGCCTTCCCATTTACTGTGTAGATTTCGTTTCCTCGTGGCTCCTCAGTATCTAATTTGGGAACATCTCCAGTGTTGGCCTCACCACCATTATCATCACCTGTATGGTCCATCCTTGCAGAAACCTGACTAATGTTGTTTTCAGTTCCCGTCTCGTTACTATCTGTACCGGCAGTCATGTTGGTAACGTCATCAGTTTGGTTAATTACGGTACTATTAGTCAAAGTCATGTTTTCCCCAGTAGGATCGCCTTCCTCGCTTGTTTGGAATAAAGCGGCTGGAGGTAATTTAACTGGTCCCTCCTCATCAAGGTCTAGGTCGTAACCGTTAAGGAGCATGGCCATCTCTGTCATTTGTGGACGTGGCTCTTTAGGATCTATAATCATCATTCCATAAAGCCCCCTGTTAATATGATCGGCTATTGGATCTACATGGCAGTGATATGGGTATACCCCGTATGGTTGGGCAACAAATTCATAGGTGTAACTCCTACCAGGTGAAATGGCGCCTCCTGGATATCCACCCATAGAAACACCATCGTTCTTGGCGTAATGAATAGAATGAGTATGCAATGAATGAGGATTATCATTGTTATTACTGTTAATAACTCTAATGCGAACCAGATCGCCCTCTGTAACTCTTATAGTAGGCCCGGGTACAGTGCCATTAAATGTCCAGGCATCAAAGACATGCCCTTCATACGAAATAGGTATTTTTTGATGCTCCTCAACAATTAGTGTGAACTGTCTGACAGTTCTTCCCGTTTCGTCCTTTGAAACATGACCGCAATTAAAATACGTGAGATATTCTGTAGGAGTTGGCTTTTTACTAAGGTCTGAAGTGCAATTCTTTATTTTATCGTATTGCTCTTGGGAAAGCTGGTTTGCAGGAGTCTGGCCAAAAACAGAACGAGACAAAAATGGAAAACTGAAAGCAGAAAAAATCAAAATAATTGACAAAACCAATGCAAAAAACTGCGCATTTTGCCTAAACACACACAGGATGAAAATATCTGTTATAAAAATGTTATAGAAATTTTGACGATTACACAATATTTAACGTGCACAACTTTGGTTACGTTTGGGATTCGTTCCTTCGTAAGGATTTTCCATCCCAATCGAGATAAAAAAAGAAAAAATTCTAATTTGAATTTTTTTATCCTCTAAAATACTATATCTATTGGCGATATCTTATAGATTCTCAAAATTATGCTTTGATGTTTGGGATGACAAAGTTTTGTTGTCTACGTGGACTAGACATGCAAAAAAGTCTATTTAGTAATGATTACTCTGAAACGTGAAAAAAATTAAAATTAAAATAAAAATATGTAGACTTGATATATAACATCGGATGAATTTTCAAGTGATTCTTTTTGGTCTTGGTGGAGTGCTTCTAGCCATGCAGATATTTGTCGGCATGGGATCAAATAACATATATGCAATTACAATAAAGATAGAATCTCCTCTTACCGGTCAGCAGGTTCCCGCTGGCGAGCTTGCCATATCTGGAACTTCGTCTGATAATTCAACGTCAGACTGTCAAGTCTATGTCGATTGGAACAACCTCAAGCCCTATCAACTGGCCACTCCTACTGGATTGAATGGTTCTGGTGATTTTTCAATGTGGAATTTCACATACACTTCAAATTATCATCTTATTCAGACAGGGCTCAATGAGTTGACATCAAAAATTACTTGCCTGGTTACACCTAAAGGACCAACTCTTTCAAAATGGTATAGCATAAATGTTACGGGAATTGCGTCTGCCAATCAATCAAAGGATGTACAATTACCACTTCCTACTGCAAATATCAAGTCCCAAGATTCAAATTTACAGGACCAGTCTCCACAATCAGAACCATTAGATGGCAGAACAAGTGTATCAAACTACAATAAAATAAATCTCGATATCAGCGTTGAGAATAATCCTATTTCAGCTGGTGACAGGCAGACAGTGACAGTAATAGCATCAGACCCTCAAACAGACGAAACCATTGATAGGGTGTTTTTACACTTAACAATCAAAGATCCTTCCGGTAATGTAGTAAAAGATTATACCGATACTAGGGGAGAAATCTCACATTCTTTTATACTAGATGAAGAGATAACAGGGACATTTACGGTCCAGGCAATAGTCTCAAAGGAAGGTGACCGAACTGAAAAATCTGCGACATTTATAGTACACTAGATTATTTGTTGCTTCAATGGTATATTATATGTTAATTGAAATATAAGAAATATTAAATTCTAACCAAAACGTATTTGATAATTAAGATTTGGTGATGGAAAAGTGATCCATTATCGTCCCATTGTTACTATTGTGAAAGGCTGCTTGAAAATGTTTTTCTGTGTCCTTATTTGTAATATTGACTTGTAGAAAACCTATATCTGAGAATTGATTTGCTATAAACGGATATTGTCCATTAAGTTCGTGAAGAATTGCGCCGGCTGTTCCAGCCGTGACATAGATAGGTGCTCCAGGGTTTTCATAGACTGAAGTGTTATTTCCATCTTTTATCAGTGGTTTTCCAGGCCGTTCACTATTAAACATTAGAGGATACGTTCTTTGATAGTTATGGTTATGTCCTGTGAGAACTAAGTCGATGTCATATTTGTCAAATAATGATGGATAAGTATTTTTAAGACTTTTTGAATCCGGGTGAGCGCTTGGTGATGAATAAAACGGTCTGTATCCAAAGACTATTATCCAGTCTATATTCTCATTGTTAGATGCCTGCGCCAGATCATTATCAACAAAATTATATTGTGGTGAACCGAGGGCGGATGGGATTAGTATATCAGTGCCCGTTGCCATTGCTAGAAAATGTATATTCTTGTAGTCAAATGAATAGAAAGGCTCTTCTAGATCAAAATGTCGCATATATTGATTATAACGTGATGAACTATCATTAACATTGTCTGTATCATCCGCTCCCAATACAACCTTAAGTTTACCAGCCTTATCCACTCTGGGAAAAAGATCAAAGAAACAATCAGGTTTCTTCACCTCAGACAAGTCGCCTACCGCCAATACTAAATCAGGATTTTTTTCCTGCATTGCCTTTGCGGTTTTCTTTGTCCTAGCATCACAATAAAAATCTCCAGCCGCAACAAAACTAATCCCTTTTTTGATATCTGATGTGTAAGATAGATTGTTGATTACCGACGACTCTGATGAATCTACTAGCGAAAAAGAATCGGTAACCGATCCAGACTTGTATGCAGGACTAGATGCGTCAACTTCTATGCTCAGTGCTCCTACATCGCCATTCTTACCTATAGTCAATGAATATTCAAATTTTCCATCAGCGTCAGTACTACCACTGAAATCTTTTTCATAATTACCTCCAGGATATATCAATTTTGCATCTAAATGTGCCTCTGGAACTACTTTTGAATTTGAATCGGTAACAGTTATTGCTATGTTCTGACTATCACCTCTTGCAACAGGATTTTTTTGAGGAAAAATTGAAACAAGCAACGTACTATCGCTACTGTTACTGTTTGCATTTTTGATATCAGACAAATTCGTAGCAGATGTATTAGATTGCTGACCAGACTGTACTGGAGATAATATACTTTCATTACTGTAGGTAGCAACACCATTAACAAATACTCCATTCCATCGTGTAGGTGCTGATGCACATAGTAATTTTGCAGTTATCTTATTCTTACCTTCAATTAGAGGGGTATATTCGTCACTTAACATGAACTTCCATTGAGAATAATCATCTGATCCTCCTTGACCGCTTGCAATTGCATTTTGATAAGGCTTTACATCATTAACTATAACAGATACTAAACAATCTTTTGCAGTACTATCTGATGATTTACCAGATATTAAGAGTTCTTTTCCTGTACTTACCTTTTGATTTAAGATGGGATTAACTATCTTAATCGATTCTTTGAGATTTGGTACTGACGTCAAGGCTTCTGAGTTCTGGATAAATACTTGTTGATTATGAGGATATATCAAAACAACAAGCAAGATAACAATAATAATACCTGCAATCAAAGGACTAAGCATTCTCAGCTTATCAGACTCCTCGCAAAGTATCGATATAACGCCCATATATTCTGAAGCTCAATTATCCGTAGACTGAAGTAAGTTCTCGTTAGTAAGAGCCTAATAAGAAAGATGATTCCACTCAGATAAAATTCGGTGAGAATTTTGGAATAATAACTGACTTAGAAATTGGCCCAGACAGCTACTTGTATGTTGTCTCTGGGAATAGAGGGACAGATGCCAGCGCAATATATAGAATAATGCCAAACTAAACAAAGATAGAACATACAAACCAAACTGTAAATAGATGTGTAATCTATCTCGCCATGGTTCTTGTAGTGTGAAAATTTTGTAATCTACTTTATTTCACAGTCTCCAAATTCGCGGTCTCCGTCAAGAGGGCTAAATGTTCCTATTCTATCAACTCCCGGACCGCATCTAAAATAGTCGGCCCCAGGTCCACCTTTTAAAGTATCATTACCAAGGCCACCATAGAGGCGATCGTCACCCGGACCGCCATCCAAGATATCATTTCCTGGCCCTCCAAAAAGTACATCATTGTCCGTTCCACCTAATAAACTATCTCGATCATCGTTTCCATTCAACTCGTCATTTCCCGGACTGCCATCTAGCGTATCAAATCCAGCCCCTCCTGATAAATAATCATTACCATCAGATCCATTCAAGAAATCATTTCCCTGTTCACCTTGTATTTCATCGTTACCCTGAATTCCATCAATAATGTCGTCCCCATTGTGTCCTCGAATATCGTCATCTTTCTCAGTGCCCTTGATGTTGTCAGGTCCTGGTCCCGCTTTAATGTCAATAGCCCACAACATTGAAAAAGTTGATGTAATCGAAATTAAACAAATTGCAATAAATAAAATGGCATATTTGTAAAATAAGTTCATCATTCTAAACCGAATGAATTTCATGACTAATTAGTTTTATCATCGGATTGCCTATTAGTTTGAGAATTTGAAGAGATCTATTTACCATGTACTTGTAATTACTCAAAATAAAATAAACGATATCTCAAGTTATTGCTAATTTTCATATAGTGAATGCTCTGTTCAGTGATTAAAATACGTCGCTAGTACTGTTCTTTGTATCTTCTATATCTGTGTCATTATCGTTTGCTGTTTTCATTAGCAAAGGGTTTTTTGTATCTGAAATTAGATTCTTATTAATCATTTCGGTAAGAGAGTTATTGAGTGGGTTATGATCGTCTTGCAGGGAAACGTCGATGGAATTGTCAGTCATATTTGAATAAAGCTCACTCAGAAACACGATACCATTTTTAGAACTGGATATTTCATTATTGTATATCTGATTAGTAATGTTCTTGATGGAAATCCCATTTGTCGCATTAACTATTTTATTATCGCGTATCAAATTGTTGGAAGTCCCTGACACGGATATTCCTGTCTTGCAGTTTAGCAGCGTATTGTTATAAACTTGATTAAAATTGGATTCTCTGTTAAAGGCGATGCAACGAGGATTATCATAAACGTGATTATTTCTGGCAATTGAGTCAGTCGTATTAATACTGAATGAGATTCCGCGTCCCGCACCGCTATTATTATAAACTTCATTACCTTCTATTAGCAGACTATGGCAATCTTTTGAACAGATTATTCCTGAAGCATTGTTACTGTAAACGATATTGTTTCTGATGATGATATTATTACTGCCAGTATGAGGGTCAATTCCGTACAAATAATTATCATGAAATTTGTTTCCCTCTATTAACATGTGGCCCATATTCTTTGAATAATATCCCTTTAGCAGATGGTGTATGTCGCTGTTTTTTATCAGGGAACCTTCGCCCCCGTAATAGGAGATTCCTGCACACCTACTGCATGAATAGCCCAGATATGCAATCTCTGAATTGGTTATGTTAGTTGTTCCCGTTGCGTCTTTTGATACCCTTATAAATGCTCTGGGTTCTGCTGTGTCGTAGTCTGACTTTGTGTGTTCCTCTCCTGGTCTTTTTCCAAAATCAAATTTAACAACATTGTTTTTTTCAGGATCCCAGGAGGTTATTTTTACAGAGTCTATCTTTAGAGAGCCATGCACATGAATTCCATTTGGATTATCCCCATTGTGTTTGCTTACAACTATTGTACCGTTGTCAACTTCAGTAATGTTATTTCTAATACTGGCGCTTGAATTCGCATGGGTCTGAATGACGGTAAGTGTATCATCGGAATAATCAGCATTTTCATCTGTCATATCGGTCGATTTCTGCTTTAACTGCATTGTAGGGGTACTAACTATCTTAAGCCAAGAAGTATCAGTTGAGTCGATAATTAAACTGGCTTTCTTGTCTATTACAATTCCGGCATTCAAAATCCATATTTTGGGTCCATTTACAGCATTAGTGGAATCATTGTTATCTAATTCCACACTTAGTATGCGAGAATTGCTTAGATTATTATAAATATTTGTAAGATGAACGGATTCACATTTTACCTCGATTAATTTTTGGAGAGAGTCATATTCTATGCATTGATTTTGCTTTGTTAGATCGGCCTTCTCGGTTTCAATTGGTGATGACCCCGCAATCTCAGCAGGAACCAATAATAATAGTGGTATCAGTAAAGCCTCAATTAACACAAGACCTTTCACTATACTTTACCACAAAAAATGAGTTGTGAACTGCATTTATGTTTAGTGGTGTTAAAGACTATGCAATTTTTTGTAAAATATTTTGCTCAATTACTATGTAGAATATAGTGATCCATGGACTGAATTGCGGTTAAAAGATCCAAAATGAATAGCAATGCGGTGGGTCATCATCTTATCATGCTTAATATTATAATCTCCAAATTCTCGATCCATCAAAAACGATAAAGATTCTATATTCTCAGGTCCTGTTCCGCCATTGATTCGATTGTGGATTCTACTAAAATAATTGACACCAATGGACGCTAATAGTATAGAGACATTAAGTTTGCTAATTTCCCAAACCAGTTCTTGAATTCAAAAATATAACTTGTCAGCTAGACCATTTTTTAAATTCATGGAAGACATGCAAAGTTTATAGGAAAGGAAGACCGGTACGAACACTTGATGCTTGACAAGAAAGTCCTTGGAGTTATTATGATCATGGTTGTATCCAGTCTTATTTTGGCAGTTAGTATTGAGCACAATCAGGCAAAAGCGGCAGAAGCGAAGCAACAGTTCAAAGCAAAACTAAAGGGAGAAAACGAAGTTCCGCCTGTGACTACTACTGCTGAAGGAAAGGTAAAATTGAAAGTAAAGGAATCAAGTATCAAATACAAACTAAATATTACAGGTATCAGTGATGCAACTGCTGTTCACATACACCAAGGAAATTCCGGCCAAAATGGAGAGCCTGTTGTTGATTTGCTTGCTGACGGTAGTAAACAAAAGACATCAAATGGCTTGTTTATAAACGGAAGTATTGT
>DATIFZ010000092.1:0-11855 GCA_035454925.1 Nitrososphaeraceae archaeon | reverse complement strand
AATTACTCGAAGTAGAAAAAGGGTTAACTTTCGTATTGATTTTAAAATTGAATTATATCCATCTGTGGTAATATTACCATCAAGAATTCCGCTCGATGCTATATTTCTAACCACAAATATCATATGACCGAAAACGGTCCTGTTTAGCTGAGATACTGGAATTTCTTTGTAGTGATCATACCCATAACTGGGCATTAACCCAATCAATTCTTTTCCAAAAATTACTTTACCATTAAGCTTCAAGTGAAGATGGAAGTAGTTAGGATGCGTCAGAAGCAATCTGCTCTCAGTAGTGATAGACAAGTTGACATGGGAAAGCGACAATTGCTTTCTTAATTCGTTAGTGATGTTATTGCTTAATCGCTTTAGTATTATCAATAATCTTACCGCAACAGCTTTACTTCTAACAACTACAAGCACATCTATGTCACTTTCAAGGTACGGTTTTCCATTTACATATTTGTAAGATTCTTCATGTCTTGCCACACTTCCGTATAGAATTATTGATACTATGTTGTCTCTCCCCATTACATTTATGAGATATTTCGTGATTATTTTTTTACACCCGTCGATTATTTCTGGACGAGACATGTTTTGGACAAATTAGTTTTGACAATTAAAAGGTTACTTGATAAATACAATTTAAGGCAGAATGGGACCTATTTGCTAATCAAGTATAAACTAGGTACAATTACCCATTACAAGCAATTAAATCGTCAGATTAAATATAACCAAGCTGATTTACGCTTTATCCATAGAAGCTGAGTTAATATCCGATCCTCCTAAATGTTAATTAAGTTTATTGATATTGACATGAAAGATTTAATAAATTAAGGTTTTCATTTTTCATGTGTTTCATCTAACATTATTATCTTTCATCTTTGTATTTATTTTGCTATTCTTAACTCTAATTTTTGAAGGCGACCAAATTCATGCTGTGTTGACTAGACAATGCAGTATAGAGTTTTGTGCTCAACCAACTGTTAGTGATCGCAACCTAAAGGTGGAATTGGTTGCCACAGAACTCAAGGCTCCCACAAAGATGACATTTGTTGATAATAATGAAATACTTCTGATGGAGCGATACACTGGTAGAATATTAAAAATAACGAAGGATACTCTTCATCCAGAAGTCCTACTTGACCTTAATGTAGCTGCAGGTGCTGGTGAACGAGGTGCGTTCGGAATGGCTGTATCAAACAGCACACAACATAGATACGTCTTTATGTATTTGACTGAATCTATTACTGATGGAGGATTTCCAATAGGAAACAGGCTGTATAGGTATGAGCTTATCAATCACAAATTGTCAAATGCTAAGCTGTTGCTTGACCTGCCTTTTTCTCCTGGACCCAACCATAACGGAGGATCTATAACTATTGGACCCGACAATAACGTTTACCTCACGATAGGCGATTTGGATAACGTTACTGATAAAGCACGTCCTAACACGAAAACTCAGAATGTCATTGATGGTCAAAATCCAAACGGATCGGGGGGTATACTTAGAATAACACAAGATGGTGGTGCAGTACTAGGAGGTATCATTGGAGATACATATCCATTAAATTTGTACTACGGTTACGGCATAAGAAATAGTTTTGGTATTGACTTCGATCCTGTTACTGGTAAACTGTGGGATACGGAAAATGGTCCAAATTATGGTGATGAAATAAATCTTGTAGAACCAGGATTCAACAGCGGATGGAAGAAAGTTCAGGGTATCTGGAAGCTAAAGGGCAGCAATCCGGGAAAGGAATTTGTTGGTACTCCTGAGGGTCTAGAGGATTTTGCTGGAAAAGGCAAATACAGTTCGCCTGAATTTACATGGAAGGGACGGTACGGTCCTACAGCTCTAAAATTTCTGAATTCTCCCAAGTTAGGAAAACAGTATGAAAATGACCTCTTTGTCGGTGATGTTCATAATGGGACTCTATATCATTTTGAGTTGAATAAATCAAGAACGGGGCTTTCACTTCGGGGGCCTCTTAGTGACAAGGTTGCCAACAGCACCGCCGAACTAGAGAATGCAGTATTTGCACGGGGATTTGGGGGTATCACTGACTTAAAAGTCGGAGATGATGGATATCTCTATGTTCTTTCCTATGTTGACAGATCGATTTATCGTATAATTCCAAATAATTGAACAGTGTTCAGACTCGTAGCGTCCTTAAACTGTTCATGATGATTTTTCTCAAATTGTTAATTCTTATATGGTACCTAATAATAGTACCCAGTTCATAATTACGTGGTAGATTTGGTTGATATAATACTAGTTAAATCTGATCCGATAATTAACCAGTCATCTATAAGGGCTATGCAAATTACTAAATCTCTACTCAAGAAATATTCAATAATCTCACTAGGTTGGAAAAGAGGTTCTGGTCCATCAGAGTACGAATCTACAAATCACAATCACGGATTGCATCTGTTTAATTTGAAAGCACCTTACGCATATGAGCGATATGGAATACTAAGGTTGGTTGTCTATTTTCCAATTTTTTGGATATGGGTTTTTATAAAATTGTGTATGCACAAGCCTAGGATTATACACGCATGTGATTTAGCAACGATTGGTCCATGTTACCTATACAAAGTCTTATTTAGAAGAAAACTAATCTTCGATGTACTTGACAGATATGGTATGACGTACGTACCTAATGAAAAGAACGTTCTCTTCAAGGTCTTGCAATTTCTTATTAATTCAGTCGAAGAGTTTTATGCAAAAAATTCAGACGTGTTGATAGCTGTATCAGATAAAATCTTCCTGACATTTCGAAAAAAACCAAAAAATTGTATCACCATAATGAACTGTCCAGAAGATTATCTAGCTGACAGGCCAAAACCAGATGTTAGCGGTTTTAGGCTTCTATATACAGGAGCCATAAGAAGAGGTCGAGGATTAGAGATGCTTAGTGATATGTTAATTGAGTTGAAAGATACGGAACTTATTGTCACCGGTAAGATAAAGGATCTACAATTACAGAATAAAATAGCGGGAATTCCAAATATCAAATATCACGGGTTTTTAGACCGGGACGAGCTGTTAAATTTAGAAACTAGCTGCCATGTCATGGTAGCACTATATGATGTAAAGCTCCAAAACCAGTACGAGTACGGTGTGGCAAACAAGGTTTTAGAGGCTATGATGTGTGGAGTGGCAGTAATTACAAATATCTCGAGTGAGCTGGTTAATGATACAAAGTGCGGAATACTGGTAGATTATGAAAATATACATGAGATAAAGCAGGCCATTATTACATTGAAAGACGACCCAGAATTGAGAAAAATCTACTCAATTAACGGCCGTCAGGCTTTTTTGGAAAAATACAACTGGACCAAGATGGAAGAGAAACTTTACAACACATATGACCAATTATTAAATGAATACGCTAGGGTTAATGATTGATAATTTTTAGGTTGATTGGCCATACTGATTGATTATCTAACAGAACCATTAGCTTTTACGGCTAACAACTCTTTACACGTGTGATTGAAGGTCAATCTGAATTCATATTTTCAAAATATAAGATCGTTAGTGGGAATGGTAAACAAGATGAAATAATCATATCCTTTTTAAACTATTCGAAAACTTAATACTGCAAAATCTATTGTTGTCTTTACAATAAGAATGCCTTTCAATAAGCGACTATTGATATTAATCCCGCTAATTCTTTCCACTTTTACACATTTATGGAACGCAGCGCTATTCCCATCATTTCATATTGATGAAGGAGTTTATATTAGAAGGGCACTGTACACAATGAGTGGTTTAGGGCCACATGACCCTGATAGCAGATTTGATCACCCACAAGATTCAACGAGCTCATACGATCATCCTTTTTTTGGGCCGATTCTTCTAGCTACTATATTTAAGATAATAAATTTTCCAGACATTGTGAGAACTGATTCCGATTCAATATCTATGGAGGCAGTATATTCAGTTCCTAGGTTGATAATGGGGGCGATTTCGGTTTTAGATACCTTCTTAGTGTATAAAATTGCTGAAAGGCGATTTAATCCAACCGTTGCCTTGTTTTCTTCTCTACTCTTTGCAGTTATGCCTTCGACTTGGTTTACCCGGAGAGTTGTTTTAGATTCGCTTATGTTACCATTTATCATGACTTCTATTCTTTTGGCTCTGCAAATTCGGTCACATCCAAGATATGTCAGTACACTGTCACTTCTTTCAGGAATTTTTTTAGGAATCGGTATTTTCACAAAAATTCCATCGTTTACTATGATTCCATTGATGGTCTACTTGATGTCCCAAGGGCTCGATAGAGGTACAATTCTTTCTAAAATTCAACTAAAAAATATCGGTCTGTTTATCCTTCCTGCGATTCTGATACCACTTATTTGGCCGGCTTATGCATTTGTTTCAGGAGATGCAAATCAATGGTTAGATGGAGTTTTATGGCAGGCGACTCAAAGACAATCTGAGGATAAGACGCTAATCGATGTGATCAAGAGCTTTTTCAAAACGGATCCTCTGTTATTGATCTTTGGAACAATAGGAGTTGCTTATTTAACATTTAGGCGTGAATTTATTAGCGTGATTTGGATGATGCCATACTTTGTGTTCCTATATTTAGTAGGATGGGTCAACCACTTTCATCTGATTATAATCCTTCCCATATGGTGCATTTCACTCGGAAAATTGATTTATGATTTGCCTTTTATTATTCGCCTGAAAAGAAAAGAGACAATTATATCGTCAGGAATCATCGTAGCTATTGTACTGTTCGGTATTACGAGTACCATTATGCTTATTTCTACGGATCTTACATATATACAACTCAAATCCGCTTCGTATATCGCTAATGCGGTTATTTCTGATAATAGCCCATTATCTGGCGGAAGAAATAATACTAATTCACAAAATGTAACTAACGCTGGGAGTGAAAAACTTACTGTTATTTCGGGGCCGATTTACTCATGGGTGTACAAATATGTATTTGATCACAAAAATACCTTTTCACATATAAGAGATACCCAGCCAATAAAAACTGAAAATATTATCTTATTAGTAGATTCCACATACAAACGCCTGGTGTCGAGGAGTGAAGCGGAAAATCAGACTCAATTGACAAGGCTGAGCGACATATACAATGACACACAAGTTTCTGCTTTGTTTGGCAAATTACCTGCAAATTATAGCAAGAAAAATTATCCATTCACGGGTATTGATAGTGCGGATTCCGGTCTTACTCCGAGTGAGATAAGGAAGAATTACCAGTAATATCTGTATTTGGCTCTATTATCTTTCACTAGATTCGACTCCTTCACTCGTCGGGAAAGTTGCTCATTCTTTTAAAGATTATATCACTAGATGATTTTTTCTTGCTTTCCCATACAAAATAGACTCCAGTATCATATCCGGCAATACTAATACTTGGTATCTTTTCATTTAGTGACGATTTGGTTAATTGAATCGCATCGGTTACATCATCAAAGAATGTGAGTGGATAGAGCTTGATAACACTTGAATTAACAGAATTTGAAGTCCAAACGCTAGAATAAATGTTTGTTTCGACACTTAGCTGTGGCTCGGAAACATTTCCGCTGTTAAGTATCCTTCTAGAAGGACCAAATTCCGTGTTAGTTGTCGAGCCTTCTTTTCTGCCTTCTTTAAAATAAGCGCTAGTCGTGCCATTAACATCGTCCTTCCAAAAAACATAAAAGAGATCTTTTGTGGAGGATATCTGTGGTAACTCTGAGGTACCATTATTTTTACTCAAGTTTCTCATGGATTTGAAATTAGTTCCATTCGTGGACGATGATTTAAAATACACATCGTAGTTTCCATTTGTGTTGTCTTGCCAAACCACGTAAACATTATTTCCCTCTGCGGTAACCTGTGGTAACTCTGAGGTACCATTATTTTTACTCAAATTTCTAACAGATTCAAAATTTCTACCGTTATCTGGACTATACGCGAAATACACATCGTAGTTTCCATTCGTGTTGTCTTGCCAAACCACGTATACATTATTTCCCTCTGCGGTAACCTGTGGTAACTCTGAGGTACCATTATTTTTACTCAAATTTCTAACAGATTCAAAATTTTTACCGTTATCTGGACTATACGCGAAATACACATCGTAGTTTCCATTTGTGTTGTCTTGCCAAACCACATACACATTATTTCCCTCTGCGGTAACCTGTGGTAACTCTGAGGTACCATTATTCTTGCTAATGTTTATTTCCCAGCTAAAATAAATCGATCTTGGCTCAATTCCAAACGCTGCATTTACAAAGAATAGTTCAACTAAAACAACGGAGACGAATACAATCACTGCTATTGAAAATATTATTTTCAGAAATGACGTGCAAATCCTAAGTCTAAATAGACTGATTGATTCAGAAAGAGTCAAATTTTGCAAAATAATTTACCCCAGTTCATCTGTTGCAACATTACTTTACCTTTAGAAGTAAAACAGTCAAATTACCAATAAAGAGAATCGCTGAAGTTATGAATGTTGCCATTTCACAACCGTTATACCATCATGGGAATATAATTGTAACACAGAGCAGCTCATAATAATAAGCAATATAATCTTCGGATTTATTAATTATTCTAGGATTGAGTTATTAAAAAGCCATCAATGAAAATATTGTATGATTACGGCAATGGGTGAGGAGCTGAATTTATTTCCCAGCCAGAATTTGCTCCATCACGATTGTAGCCTAGTCGACGACCTGATGTACGTAAACGGTCAACATTTAACCTTAAATTATTGCCAACATACAACGGCTGGAAGCCGGTAACAAAAACCTTGACAGTTTTCACACCCATTTTGCTTATATCCCGCGGCGTAACATCAACTGCTATGACCTTATGATTCATACCATGTAAGTGTTTGACTATGTGCATGAGCACACAGTAATTATTATTGAATGAACTCTTTGCGAGCTTTTGGAGAGAGTTGATTTTTGTTCCGCTTATCATAAATTCCCAAAATTTGCGTTTGTTTGGATTAAGGTAATACAATGGATGTTCATACATTGTAGAAATCTGATCAGCCCTGTTAATCCTTTTCTTATTCGGGTGTTCCAACATTTCAGTTAACATAAACTCCATCTCAAAGAGTGCCTTTTCTAGTGCTTTTTCTGGTTCAATGTGGGCGCCCGCACCAACCAAAAGTGCTGGGGCCTTATCTGGTTCCTTGTTGAAGCATACAGCCATGATCGCAGGAACGCTCGTATCGTTTGTCAAATCTACCAGCTTGACACGCATGCCATAATCATTAATCAACTTTAGTGATTCGTCAAAACCAAAGGGAAGCGTATTGGCATCTAAAATTGGCATAGATATTTTGTTTAACCACATCGTTAGAAACGAATCTCTTTCAATTACTTCGTATAATCCATTCAGAATGGCGCGTACGCTATCTGCGTGAGCTGACGCACCATTTGACGTATCGAATACCAATGGTCTTTCTCTTATCGCCGGGTAAAAAACAAAGTCAGCTGGAACCATGACCGTCTTACGAGAGTAAAGGTCAATTCCCGCAACCCACGGTATCTCAGCATTTACCGAAAATCTGGAACATTCCATACCATCTCTATTATACACTTCGTCGGAATAAAGCCCTAGGTCCGCTGGATTAACCGCATTCCGTTTAAGCTTGCTATATGATGACCAAGTCAATTGGGATTCATCGACAACCATGTTGGAGTAACGTTCTACCGATTCCATCAACGTACGGATCTCTGCATCAGTAGCTGAAAGCCCAGAGCCGGAGGGTGATGGTGATATGAGGTTGTCTTCAACTCGAACGGTTTTGGTAAGCCGCCCACTTGACCCAATTCTTAATGGTCTGGAACAAGTGGCCGTAGAGAAATGATGAAAGTAAATACCCAATGGATGGGATTCATATAACTTTTCGTACTCTTGAATTATACCTGTTTTTTTATCTATTAATTTTCTCAGTCTTTTCAAAAGCTCCTCTTTTGAAATTAATGAATCTGATTTGTTAATTTCAATCGGAGGATTTGTATCTCTTCTTCTCAAAGCTCCCTTTCTCAATGAACCCAAGTTTGGGTTTCTACCTTTTTTAGAGGGTGGATTACAGAAAATGCAATTTGGGTGTGAAATTATGTGGTGCTTGGTTAAGTTGACTTGCTGAGTATCAAAAATAAATAGATTATCTATCGTATCTATGTGATTAGTATCTGTCAAGTATCTGTAGATTTCCTTAAGGCACAATGCCGAAAGCACATCTACAAAGATTCTTGGAAGTTCTGGTTTTTTTATGGATATATTTTCTTTATTGTTCCAAAGCTCGTACTCATATTCCGGACTGTTTGTGACAAGTCGCAATTCGCAACAATTAAAACATGATGTCCTTCTTGGAATAACAAGCGGCCCCAGATATCCAATATCATCATCAAACGAAACTCTGATCCAGGCTTTCTTTTTCTCAAAGCAAAGACTATTAACTAATTCAAACAGATTAATATTTGGATAATCATCCGCAACTATTACTAAACTAGCCGTTTCGATAAATGGATTTATTAAGGACTTAAATGCTGTTGTGGACTGGTTTAGTAACGATGTTTTTTCTTGTTGTACATCGTGTACAGAGAGTTTTCTATTGGATTTGGTAATAATTTGAGTGTATTTTACTTGGTCAAATTTTATCTTCATGTTTCTCAAATGCATACTTAAACTCGACGCGAGTAGTCCATCCCCGATAAGGACCAATTTTGATTCGCCAATACCACCGTCATTTCTGAGTTCCACATACCACGGGAGGTATTTAGTACTCGAGAAATAGTCTGTTATTTTGTTACTATCGCATTTTTCAATCGATATCAACTTCATCTTATACATGGTTTCAAGGACCCCAGTAACATGATCCCTTTTGAAACCTGAGAGAAGGGTTAAAACCTCTTTTAACTTTTTAGGCTTCTCAAGGATTCGCAGTAGTCGTGTTAGCTCACTCAGGTTGGACATAGCCGAGACCTTGTAAAGCTTATTTCGGTTTTTCACTAGCAATGATCCATCATGGGCCATAAAATACGAGACGTTAGGAGATAATACAATTTTTGTGTCCATGGCTTTTAAATCCGAAAATACCATGGAGAAATTTTGAGAATGTATAAAATATACTTTTCATTTTATTAATGCCTCTCAGAATAAGAGTAGCCTGTTAAAGAGTAATCTTTCACTGTGCTCGGGAGCTTATTGTGGTAATTCGATCTGGTACTTAATTGCCATTCCAAAATAAACACAAATTGCAATATGGCGGTATACTTCATTAAAATTTGTAAAATAATGACAGTAAAAATATTTTTTAGAGACGATAGAAATGATTAATCTAAATAAATTAGCAGAAACGTTGCCGAGGTTCATTGTAGCATTTAATAATTAAACAGTAGTGGAGAAAGTAAAATAATGGTAACGACTTTGATACCGAAGATCTAAAAGGTAACAATAAATGGTCGAGCTGCCTCGTGATGTTATTACTACTTATATTGAATAGTATGATGATGATTTTATCGAGATTGGATAGATCTATTGGTTATAGTTGTTCGGGAACTCCCAACATAAAAGTGCCGACATGAGATTCGTGAAACCAGTTCAACTGCAACCAATTTTTTACTAGATCTTCTTCCGTTTTACCAAGCGGACACGGCGCAAGCTTCATTTGTGTCGCAACGAGGTACATAGTTTGGTATAGACAACCCAAATCGGTCATAATTAACGATAATCCAAGCTTACCATATTTCCACATTGTTCGTGCAAATACTGCAGTAATTATTAGAGTTACATCTGGTTCTCTAACTTTCATAGGAGACAGCACATTTTTTATGAATCTATTAAACTTTCTTGCATAATTTCTGTTTGTATTTAATAGGATAAGTTGATGCTTTAACGGGTCATAGTAATAAATTCCCTTTTGAATGTCCCTGATCCTATTATTAGCAACATAAATTTCTAGGGGATACCTGGCGCCTCCAGATGGATATGGACGTTTTGTGAGTGTGCCCTCTTGTGACTTAAAAATTTCTTTTATTCTCGCGGAATAGTATAAGAAATGGGACAAATTACTAAGAGTTAGGTAAGCACTATCATAATTTCGAATGGATACTCGTTTGTCTAACACGTCAGTCAAGTTCGATACTTGCTGCATACTAATTTGTGGCTTAGAGAGAGTGACGGAGGAGAGACCAGTCATATGTTTTATTGGACTTGGAGATTTACCGACTCTTTTTTCGAAAGGAAGCCTACCTCCATAACTCCTCTGTCTTTGCATTGATAAATCTATAGGATCCCAAAGAGACATGTGAATAGGCATCATTTCTTCTTTTGGTAAACGGTTTACATGAATTATTTTTAGTTTAACCAAATTTTCGAGAGTTTTGGTAATATACTTTTTATCTAATCCTAGTTTATCGGCAATCTCTTCTGCACTTGTCCATTCGGAAAGCATGTTCAAGATTTCGACCAGATCCTTAGATACTAAGATCTTGCTATACAAATTGTAGTTCCATACAACAATCTTGTTATCTTCATTCCAATGTGTTAATAGAAAAGGGGATCGTTTATAACGTGCAGGCATTGCTCAAATCACTGTTTGTTGTCCAGTTTATTAAAATTTTGCGGAAAACTTGATCCTTGGTTTTAGTTCTCCCCATCAATTGTCTCAAACCTTCCAAAGACTATTTGACAATTGTGCTTAAGACTAAAATATCGGCAAATTTCATAAATAGAAAATGTATAGGTGTGACACTCGAATTATATTAGGAATTTTGTTATGCTTGAAGATATATAAGTAAGCTCTCAACAATTCCCAATTATAATTATTTTTGGGAGTTTGGATAGCCAAATGGGAAGGTATCAAAAGTAATGTTGAAATATAACGAAACAAATTGGCAAAATAAAGAAGGGTTTAAAACACAACGTTACCAAGTGAGTTTCAACGAAGTAAAGTCACACAGCGCGATAGAGGAACAAAAGGAAAGAACTGAACGCCTATCGCTGGTCAAATTTTTTATCGGTAGTCATCACAGCCTTTTTTTAGATATATGCACTAATTTTAAAAAGAATGATGATTGTTTTTACTTCGATAAGAGCAAAAAATTCCATTGCACTCTCTTGGGTTTTCCTGTAGTTGAGCCTTTTTACTATGACGCAATAATGCAAAGAATTACTCAATACATTCAAGTTACCAAAGAAATACTGGAAATTCAGTTCGACACAATTAGATTGGGAACAAAATATGAAGATGATGATACTCTGAAACCAATCTCTGGAGTCAGCAACGGCACTATAATAGCTTATGGGGACGGTCCACGGAATAACAGATTTACTACCTTTGCGAATAACTTGGTTACTTTTTTATCAACGGACGAAAAGATGGATTCTGTTCTAGGATCTAAATTTAGACGAAGGTTTCCTGGAACCTGGTGTACGATGGGATATTACACTAGAGACTTTAAAATAACTTCTAGACTCGAAAGACTCTTTAATCAATACAAAGGGCTGAGATCTGAAGATTTTCTTTTCCCCTGCACAGAACTTGAACTAGGAACATCGCACTACAAAGATTTGAGAGATTGGAAGCCAATTCATAAATTTATAATATAAGACGAAAAAATATACAATCATTGCCTTAGATATGAGGATAGCATTATTATTCAAAAAAAAATTATTTTCTACAAGACTGAAACGAGAATTCATTAATCGTTGCAGAAGAATACGCGTATATCATCCCGCAGACTCAACAACTGAAATCTTGGTAACAATATGGTTAATTTCAATAATCGTAGGCTCTATTTTTGGCTTTGTAGGTTTAGGCGATCGTGCGCTGGCACTCACTCAAGATAAGAAATTGCAGAATCCT
>DATIFZ010000091.1:0-4398 GCA_035454925.1 Nitrososphaeraceae archaeon | reverse complement strand
AAAATGAAAGACTTAAAACATGTATGCTTAAACAGGTTATTATTATATGAAAATAACGGTTTTAGGTTCCGGTAAAGAAGTAGGACGTTCAGGATTTATGGTAACATCAGATGGTTCCAATATTTTGTTAGACTATGGAGTGTTGTTAAAGAAAGAGCCATCATTTCCAATTCACATTAGACCAAAAGATATCAGTACTGTTGTTCTTACCCACGCTCATTTGGATCATTCTGGATTTATTCCATCGCTTTTTTTATCCAATACCAACATCTCCGTCTTAGGAACAAATCCAACCTTTGAACTTTCCAATTTACTTATCGAGGATATGATCAAAATCTCCGGCGATTATCTACCATTTGATCATGCAGGTTTGTATAATATGATGAATCATTCAAAAAATCTGCAATATAAGGAAAAGCACTTAATAAATGACATGGAAATTACCTTGCACGAATCCGGGCATATCATAGGAGGCTCGTCTATACTTGTTGAAAGTGAGGGTAAGCGAATTTTTTATACAGGTGATATAAATAACAGGGGCTCAAAATTACTGAGATCGGCGGACTTGGATTTGCCCGACGTTGATGTCTTAATAGTAGAAAGTACGTATTCTCAAACAGAACAGACACCACGAGACCAATCTGAAAAAGCTCTGGTAGAGTTTGCTCATGACGTTGTTGAAAGAGGAGGAACCCTTTTCATACCCGCGTTTTCCGTTGAAAGAGCACAAGAGATTGCATCTGTTTTGAAGGCCAGTAATTTCAAATACAAACTGGCTATGGATGGGATGGCATTAAAAGCCAATGAAATAATGTTAAGAAATCCATCATTTCTAAAGGATCCAGAAGTGTTCAAAAAAATCCTGTCAGAGATTGAATGGGTACAGGGATGGCATAGGCGAAAACAGTTGATAAAAGAACCTGGAGTAATAATCTCTCCTGCAGGAATGCTGGTAGGTGGAACAGCTCTGTTCTATTTACAGGAAATCGCAAAAAGTCCTAATAATGGTATAGCTTTAGTTTCGTACCAAGGTAAAGGTACTCCAGGTCGACTTCTACTTGAAAAAAGACTTGTATCATATAATGGAAGAACGAAAAGTAGTCTTGCTGAAGTGAAACATTTCGAATTCTCAGGGCACAGTAGCAGAAGCGAACTGTTCGAAATAGTTGGCAAAATCAAAGGCAATCCCAAAGTTCTCACAGTTCATGGAGACGACATGTCATGTACCATGTTTGCCAATGAAATCAAAGAAAAGTATGGACATGATGCAATAGCTCCAGACAACGGGCAAATTGTAGAGGTAAATTAGGAAAAATATGTAAAGTCCAATCTGGATCTGATGCAATACAAGTAATTGGCTGCAAACTATTTTATAATGTTGATATTTATTCTAAATTAAATGCAAACTTCTAATTTAACTAAATACCTATTTAATTTTAAGATTGCTTTGATGGTTGCAATATTCAGCATGTTGCTAACTAATTCATTCGTAATCGTCTCACACGGCCTAGAGACAAATCAAATATTTTTTGGTGTAAATATGAAAGGATACTATACAAGCATGCCACAGAGCAGAACTATAGGAAGTATTATGCCACCGAACTATTTTGACGATAGTTTCAAGCTAATCTCAGACTCTGGTATGAATCATGTGCGTTTTGTATTTTATTGGGAAGCCTATGTAAAAGATCCAACGAATTTTATGCTCGAAATGCAATCTGTTGCACAAGCTGCGGATAAACATAACATTCATGTAATTTATGATAACCATCAATTTCACACCTCTTCATGGTTTAATCCAAGAAAAGGAACGGGATTCCCTTCATTTCTCTTTCAAAACAACCCATCTTATATTGCTGACAATGGTGGTGGACCTAAATATGCACCCGCAAAATTGTGGTGGACAGATTGGTGGAATCGAGCTGTTAAAGATGCAAATGGTACTGATGGATGGACTCTACAAGCTAAATTCTTGGAGAAAATAGTTAATACTTTAGACAGTCATAAAAGCACTTTAGGTTACGAAATCCTTAGCGAACCACAAGTCCACAATGCTGATCAGTGGGAAAAGATTGGTCAGTACAATACATTTATTGTTAATGAATTGAGAAAATTCACGGACAAAGTAATTGCTTATAGTATGAATATTCCAGTAGATTTGAAAAGCCCAATAAACTTGATACCAGAAAACCTGGCTAAAATGAAGCCACAAAACAGTACAAACGTAGTTTTTAAGATAAGCATATACGGACTACCAACAGGCCCGTATCAGCAACAGAGACTCACCACATTTCTCAAGGCTTCCAATATCACAGGCGTGCCTCTATACATTGGAGAATGGAACAATGTTCTACGAGAGCAAATCATTAATGAAGAAGGAGCAGCAGTATATGAGATAAATCCTTTTGAGAGTGACATTAATCAACAGGAAGCGAATCAGTTTGTAAAGATTTTCAAGGATCTTGGTATTTGGGGACTAGCTTACTGGAAATGGGATTACGTTTTAACACAAACTCCGAATTTTAATTTGATTTCAATAAGCGATAACGGGGATATAGTTACTAACAAATATTTTAAACAATTGAAGATTGCATTAGATACTAATTATGGTACTCAACCTAGTCAAGAGAGTCAATGATACACCGAAGAAATATGATTTAATTTTGATTATATAAAATGCATCACCCTGATTTCTAATGATAGTAAAAAATACCGATCCATATAAAATAAGAAAATGCATAACATGTAAGAAAGAAATCCCACTCCAAGAAAAATATTTTACCTATCCACTGTCATTACAATGTATATGCTTGAATTGTTCACTGAAAGAAATTCCCAAAATTATTGAAGTTCTAGAAGCGGATTTAGAGAAAACAAGAGGATTGCTAAATTCAGATACAAATACCGTTTAATAACAAATCCATATGCTGTTAAATTCAAAATTTAATCCTGAAATTAGTATTAATAGTGGACAGATGTTTCTATGGGAAAAACATAAAAATACATGGTATGGAATCTACGGAGACCACGTTCTGAAATTTTCATTTAAAAATAATCAAGTAATATTTTATTCAACGCCAGGGTTTGATAATTGGGAACATTTCATTTTTAGGTTAGACGATAACATTCACAATATTTTTTCCAACTTTTCCAATGATACTTTTCTGCTTCAATTAGTTAAAAAATATAACGGATTACGTCTGTTACGTCAGGATCCCTACCAATGTATGATTTCTTTTGCATGTTCAAGTAATACAAACATATCAATGATACGTATTATGCTAAAAAATTTGTCTATGAAATTTGGTACGAAAAAAGAGATTGATAATCAAATATTCTTTACCTTCCCCTCAATGAAGAATCTGTACAACGCATCCATCAACGAATTATGTTCCTGTAGTGTTGGGTATAGAGCAAAAGCTATTAAATCTATTGCGGAAAAAATTGTCTCAGGACAGCTAACAATTGATGAATTAAATCGCTGTAAATATGATGAGGCCAGAGCATTACTTACAAGTATTTACGGAATTGGAAATAAAATTGCTGACTGTATCTTGTTGTTTTCTCTAGAAAAGACGGAGGCATTTCCAATTGACGTGTGGATGGGTCGTGCAATAGTAATGTACTACAAAAAATTAATCGACAGTAGAAAAGTCACGTTTATGAACGAAAACAAGAAACTAAACAATAACCAATATTCAATTTTATCAGAAATAATGAGAAAGCATTTTGGTAAATATGGCGGCTATGCCCAACAGTATCTCTATTACCACATTCGAAATATTAAAAATAAAAAATGGTAACATCGATCACATTCAAAAATACATCTTTGTGTATGTCAACTATGTTTCTTATCCAAATTCAATTCTCCATAAGGAAACTAAATTGGATTTGATCTCGCTATTTTTGGAAAGTTGTTGATTTTCAAAATATCCGTATCCACATTCATCCATTACCTGTTCAAAATCATACTTGGTTTGGTCCTTTTTTTGGTTATGAGTTAACGCATCTCTAATTTTACCAGCATGATCTAAATTCTTTGTGTAAACATACCATAAATTGTGCGCCCCGCGTAGATCAAATAGGTAATAGTACAATTCCTTTGACATCTTGGTATAATATTTATTCATAATCTCGTGGTTTACATCTATCCATGATGGAGTTCTCCACCAAGCTATCCTTTCAAAACCAAACTCCTCGAACTCCGCTCCCAAACTAATTCCTTGGTCAAGAGTTGTTACTATGACGTCTGTTTTACTTGCCACAGCTTTTCTAAAATCAACTCCAGGGTCCATCCATCCTACAAATATTACATCATATTTTTCATTCAAATCCAATGATACATCTTTAATATGAATAAAGTCTGGCTTTACCCTGTTAAATTCATAGAAAATGCCA
>DATIFZ010000090.1:0-8133 GCA_035454925.1 Nitrososphaeraceae archaeon | reverse complement strand
GGGTTATCTAATATTTATCGATCATTAATAGAAGGTGGTCATTTCGCGTCTGCGGTTTGGGCTTCTCCGGATCAAGATACTTTAAGTGCCACTACAATGAATATCGTAATTAAAGAAACTAATAGCAAACCCCCTGCACCTGGAACTCCTGGACCGTTTAGCCTGTCAGACGAAAATAACCTTAAGAATTCTTTTATCACGTCAGGATTCAAAGATCTTGTTACCGAAAGAATAAATGTTTCTTTTGATTTCGAGTCCCCTGATGATTTTACAGACTTTATAACTGAAACAGCTGGTCCTCTTCAAAAAATGCTGGTAGATCAAGGGATGCAAAGAAAAAAAGAGATATTGAGAGCAATTACTGTCGCGGCAGCAAACTATGCTGACAAAACTACAGGAAAAACCAAGTTCGAAAATGAGGCTATCCTTATTGTTGGAACTAAATAGTGAACTGTATATCTTAGTTCGCCTCATTTCATGACTATAAAGTGCGACTTGGAAATTAGATAATTATACGAAAAAATTAAAATGCAAATCAACAGAACCCTAATACATGCAGTGTCCGAATCCCAGTACATTTGCAACCAGCCAGAACCTGTGACTAGATTAGATGAATCATATCCCTTATGGGTTGGTTGCCAAGTTTCACATTGTTGGTTGTTCTAATTTATATTATCTTTCTTCGAAACTAATGCCAAGGCAGATGGTAGCATGAATATACTAATGTTTCTGTTGATGATTACTATGATTTTCATATTGGCTGAATCAATCTACCCGAAGATATCAATCAATGCAGTGCAAGTAGATCGATATTGGAGCGTACTTGATGGGTATCAGCAAAATCCTCCTACGATTACGCATGCTCATGGCTACATTGGTCTAAAGTTTACTGAAGATTTCAAGAAACTTGTATACAATGTCAATGTGAACAATATTGACAATATAACCGGAATTTTCCTCTACAGTAAAGGCGACAATAATCACGGTGGAAATATGATATTAGATTTTTTGGAGGAAGCAAAGGAAGTCCAAGTCAAAGAAAAATTCGGGGAGACTAACCTCAACTTAAAAGATGGCATTGAAGTAAAAGGATCGGTTGCTGTTGGTGGAGTAACATCTGATGATCTCAGGGGTGAACTAAATGGCAAATCCTTGCTGGATCTTCAGAAAATAATGCTGAATGGTAAGCTGTATGTTACGGTTCAAACAAAGGATTTTCCACTGGGTGAAATAACGGGAGACGAATTCGTGCCGATTGATAGGTTTTTCCCCGATATCTCAGATTTCGACTGGAACTGAATAAATATAGTTTATGTCTTAATGCATATCATTAGTCAATCGCGAGTTAATGTAGATTAGTTAGGTCATTACCAATTCTGATCAAATTATTATCCTTGCAGTTAGATATTCAGGAAAAAATCTAAATTGCAGCTAGCAGGACCCGAATACATGACCTGTCCGAATCCCACTGAACCCGAATTATTGATACTACAATTAGTAACTTTAGATAATGTTTAAAATTAATCTTTACAATTTTAGTTAGAAATACCTCTTCCCTTTAGCAGGATTCAAACACAGAGTTTTAAGTAGTTTCTAATCTATAGTGATATCATGTCTAAATTACAAGCTAGCGTAAGGCAAAAAATCCCAAAGCTAGTTTCATACTTTGTTCCTGCCAGCAACTGGTCGGAATCAATGAATTATTTTTGTGGAAGGACAAGAAACTATAAACCGACCAATTGTAATACTTATCTGTGAAATTGACATAAAAAATAAATGATTAAGGTAAAAAATAATCCAAATTTTTATTTCAGTTTACATGTCTTGCCAGCAACTGGTCAGGAAGACGAAGGACTGTGAATGCAACTGAAAGCAAAAAGATATTTCTGGATAAACCTAATGGCAAAAATTAGCATAACGAGGGAATAAAATTCTCAAATTTCAATTCATCAAATAATGACGTTTATGAATCATTTTGAATTAATCAGTACTACTCATAATAACGGTAATATAGTTATTTGGTTATCGTATTAATTATTGGATGATTAAGACCTCACTTACTGATGAGACTCAATTTCTCTATCTTCACAGATATTTGTATGGTGGAGCTACAACTTTTACTGCTCATTTGATGCACATGCTATCTAAATTAAGGAGGAACAATATAGTCTTAAGAGTTTCTAAGACGTCTGAAACGAAGCTACGGGATTTTGGATACGGATTAAATTACATGAATATTTCTGAAAATGTATTGTCGGATATAGACCATCCATTTATCGTTATATTCAAAGACAAATTTCTTCCTGTACTCAGCTCGCTAAATGCGAAAACTGAAGGATCATCTCCCACTGTAATGGTAATTCATGATTACCGCGATATCTCTGATAGAGTTCTACCGTTTATTATGGATTATAAGTTAATTACTATGAGGAAGACCGTTCAAGATTTTTTAAAAGTTAAATACGAACTCAATTCCGACTTCATGTACCATCCTTTTTATGCATATCCTGTAATTATTAAGAGATCACGACATAGAGCTGTATCGATTTCTAGAATCAGTTTTGAAAAAAATATAGATATCATAGTAGCCGCTAACAAAATGCTGGATGACGACTTGTCTATAATGATATATGGATGTCCTAGCAGGATATATCTACACAAAACTCTTGGAAGTGCAAAAGCAGAATTCAACGAGTGTTATTTTGGTATGTTCCAAAAATCTTTTTCAGTACTTAACAATATTCTGTCTCAAGCCAAATTCGTCGTTGACCTTTCGGTTCTTAAGCACGACGGGGGAGGTACCCAATATACTTTTCTGGAAGCTATACATAACAAGTGCGCTCTTATTTTACACAGAAAGTGGCTTGAGAATAAAGATCTCAACCCATCTTACTGTGATTTCCGAGAAGGATATAATTGCTTTGCAGTTGATAACGCAAAAGAACTGGCTGACTTAATAAGGGGCGACCAGGACACTACGAAGATTGTTGAAAATGCAAGCAAATTACTGCACAGACATATTAATTCTCCATGGTCAAGTCTGTTGCATCTATAACTGTGCCAATAGTAGTTCTCTTTCACATTAACATAATTTTTTACTATTAATACAGCAGTTTACAAAGATAATATTATAGTTGAAACGTCACTTCATGCAGAAGAATCAAAATTTTTGCCATTGTTTGTTGTGTTTGTTCATACGACATTGATCGGAACAAACATAGTCATCGCACATATAACAATATGTGGGAAAGTGTTAATATTAAGGAGGCTTAATTCAAATGGAATTCAACAAATAAAGTATTATCGCTCTGAATCCCACACCGAACCCGATATAAAATTTACATCTATTCGATGAATTTATTGTCGATATTATGAGGTACTATAAATTGAATTATGTTACCACTTTAAAGGATAATTAGGACATATCCCGTTATGGGACACGAGGGTTACTCAAAGAAGAGGATTTGTTAACCTGGATACAATTCATGTTTGATAATATACTTAAATACTAATTTTTACAGTTTATACTCATGAGTCATGAGAATGAATTATCGAATACGATGTACGACATATTACATGCGATGGGAAAAGATGCTGGCTTCCTGTACGACACTATAAATACTTACATCAAAGATGCAGAGAACGCAAACAATTCTAACCTAGTGGACATCTGGCAAACTATCAAAAAGGATAGACTGAAACATTTACATCTGTTAAAAGAAGCCTTGGAGAAAGAAATACACGGATAAAAATACGTACCGCAACATTATTTTTGAACTGTCTTTTAGAGTAAAATTTGAATCACAAAAGACTGGCGCCCAAGATACAAATGGTTCTCAAATTATAATGCTAGCAGTATCAGTTCCACCGGAACTCGGTCAGTATTCGGGTTGTTATACTTCAAGATACAAAGTCATCACAGCGATCGAAATAGGAGTGATGCAAAAATGGCTATGAGACTATCTACTACACTGCAACATGTCAATACTATCCCCCACAGTGTAAATGCAGAAGTAGTAAAGGAATTTTATGAGTATTTGAAAGAGATAGGGACTTCTGAGAATTATCAAAACCAAAATTTAAAACAAATAACGGAGTTCGCGAGATTCCTAGGTGGGGAAAAACATTTTACGATATCAAGACGAGATGGTACCAGTTACTTGGTACTTTTAATAGAAGTGACACTTAGGTTCAAATAAATAGGTTATAATTATCATAAGTTACTTAACCAAAAGTATGTGGGACAGGGCATGCAACCATGGGTTACCAATAAATAGTAATATTATTATTATAATTTTCTTGCTCCTCATAATAGGATTTGTGATGGGATCTCTTTTCACACACAACCACAATTCAATTGGTATAACATATTCGGTAGCCAGCAAAATGATTAAGAAAGATCAGCTACTTTATACAGGAACAAGTAAATTTGATACAACAAACATCATTCGACCATATAGCAATAGCAGTTTAGATATTTTCGGTATCAGAAAACTCTATGATAGTAAGCTTGGTGGTTACGAATGGTATATGAATATGTCAAACCCCCAAGAAGATCCTTATCTATATAATTACAATAAAATGGAAAAGAATTCTGACCAAAGTTATAATATAGGAAACTTCTCAAGATTATCGGTCTATTCAAAAGATGGAATTGGATATCTTGAAGGCAGGATGGAAACCTACAATTTCAACAAGCTTAGTGAGAGGGGATATTGGTACAAACCGAATGATTGGAAAAATGTTGAGATTACGGGAGAATACCACTATAGGGGAGGAAACGGTCAAGGAATAACACACTACGTTAGGTCCGAAGACCATTCACAACTTCATGGTGGCTGTGGAGGTTCAAGTTATAAGAGCAAGATATACTTCGATGGAACAAGTAATTTCAATAAAGAACAAATCCACCCATTCTCTTGGAAATTACCACACTTTGAACATAACTATGGAAATTTAAAAGATCATTGGTTTCGCTTTAAGACTATCGTATACAATCTTCCAGCAGATAATGTCAGACTTGAAAATTGGTTGGATCCATTTAATAATAATAATTGGACAAAAATTGGAGATTACATTGATCAAGGAGGATGGGGTCAAAATGGGACTAAATGTGGAGGTAAATCTGATCAAATAATAGTATGGGGTTCTCCAATGGTTACTTTTAGATGGGATCATCTTTCGATTGATTTTAGAAATTTGAGTGTAAGAGAAATCGAACTTCCAATTGAAAACATAACAAATATTCAAAACATTCATTCAAACTGTCAGTATTGTGAATATCCATTGAGAAAGTAAACTACGATTCAATATAATTAAATTGTTAACAGTAGATTATAGAATCACTCTCCAAGAGTGATAAATATAAAGTTAATGATAGATTAAGATAAACGACAAAGATAGTCGAGAGAATTGATTTTTTTACATATTGCTGAAAATTCCTCTACTTTGGTAATTGTGCCTCCATGATTTTGATCAGAGGCAAAGCGATCAATAATATTAGCATAAAAGTATTAATTCATCATTTTCTATGGAAAGATTTAGTTCTGACTTTATCCTACCTGTTATAGATTTTGATCCATATGAAAGTTATTAGCATCATAGTTGTTGCGACAATTTTTCTGTGTCTTCTATTTGACTTAGCGAAGCCGAATCCCATTTTACTAGCTGCAACACAGTCAGAAACAAAAAATTCATCTATTGAAATGTCAAACGGAAACGTCAAACGAGTTGTGCTATACGCTCTTGACGTGGTTGTCCGGATGTCTCCAGACAATCCACTTAAACCAGGCGGAATTTTGTACGAAGCAATGACATTTAATGGCACAGTGCCCGGTCCATGGATTTCCGTCAAACAAGGTGATGTATTGGAAATCACTCTTGTTAATCAAGCTGACACTATTCACAGCCTTGACCTTCATGCAGCGTATGGATCAACTCAGGCATTATCAGGCAGCATACAGCCCGGTCAGAACAAGACTTTGACAATGAAAGCTGCTTACCCGGGTGTTTTTTTGTACCATTGCGATGGTGATAATCTCAATGGTATCTGGGAACATGTTGCTAATGGGATGTATGGTGGCATTATTGTCCACCCAAATAATGAGAAACCTGCAAAGGAATTTCATATGATATTTAGTGAAGTCTTTAACTCTGCCGATAAGGGATTCTTCAAAGGAGCAGAGGGTAAAACAGGATCATTTGATTTTGATAAATTCGTCGCAAATAGACCGGATTTGATTCTGACCAATGGTATGGCTTACAGGTATATGCCTTTTTTTGGTGACCAAACCAAGATTCAACTCAATATGAACGCCCAAATATTCTATGCAAAGCCAGGAGAATTGACAAGGTGGTACGTAATCAATGCCGGTCCTAGAGGAGCTGTTGCTTTTAATTTTGCTGGAGGGTTGATTGATGAAAATCACATTAACGATTATAATTCCAATTTCAGTGAAAATCATAATTCTAATTCACAATCAAGAATTTATGAAATTTCGATACCACCAGGCATTGGAGATGTGATAGAAGCCATATTTCCTGAAGAAGGAACGTACTTTGGAAATGACCATGATCTTGCTCGCCTACTCAGTGGCGCCGGCTTTGTCATACTTGCGACTGAAAATTCTACAAAGGAATATCAATCCAATTGACCATGAATGCACGCCAGAAGATTATGCATGTAAGTTCCGAATCAGGTTTACTATATTTGACAGATATACGAGCAGAAAAACTTGATGAAATTGATTCGAATAACAAGATTCTAAGGCACTTAATTCATTGTAATCAGGTAAAAGCAATATTCAAAATTAAGTTGCTAAACCCTTGTTAACTTTATTTTTGCTGTGAATGTATCAATGACAAGAAATATAGCCTAATCAGTAAAGAGTGAATTTATGTCCAAAAATAAAGTGTATTTAAGTTTATTAACATCTGCAATCATTTCTAACCTTTTCCTGATTGGCCTAAATACCAATCTTGAGTCTGTGATTGTGTTTGGACAAACAAAAACAAAAGCAATCGGCGAGATTAAGAAAATCGAAGTAGGAGATATTGATATTGCCTATAATATGTTTGGGAAGGGTGATCCCATCATTTTGATTAGTGGATATTCCGCACCACTAGAATTCTGGGACTCAACTTTTTTGGATAAACTAGCATCAAATCATACTGTAATAACATTTGATAATCGTGGTATAGGAAATACTTCTTCTGGTAACAAGCAGTTCACCATATCGCAATTTGCTGATGATACAGCGGGTTTGCTGGGCGCTCTAGACATTGAGAAAGCGGATGTATTGGGATGGTCCATGGGTGGTTTCATTGCACAAGAATTAGCGCTATCGCATCCTGACAAAGTGGGGAAACTCATTTTATATGGCTCAATATGTGGCGGTAAAGAAAGTGCACCTGCAAGTCCCGATGTCATGAAACTATTGTCTGATCAATCCGGCAGTTCCCAGGAGAGAATTCAGAAGTTAATTCCCATCTTGTTTCCATCTGAATGGCGATCTCTGAATCCAAAATATCTTCAGAACCTACCACCAATTACAGAATCAATTCTAAATGAAACTTTAAATCTCCAGACGCAGGCAATCGTTAACTGGCCCGGTACTTGTAACCAATTGAACAACGTAATTCAACCAACTCTAGTCATCGTTGGTACAGATGATAATCTAACAGTACCCGCAAATTCTCTGTTAATGACCGCAAAGATTCCAGGAGCTTGGCTTGTGCAGATTAAAGGTGGTGGTCATGGATTAATGTTTCAGTACCCGGAAGAGTTTAGTAACATTGTCCTTACATTTCTGAAGTCATAATATGTAGTAAAGTTATCAGTGGCTGTCCTAAGAACATTATTTTAGACAGTACGATTTATCGATTTGTTATAATGTATATTCACTCTGATAGCAATTTGGCCCTGAAAAATATAAAGATATAATTAAACAGAATTTAGCAAAATCAATGTTTTAATTCGATAAGTCTTCCTGCGATTAATCCTAAGATTATTCCATAAATAATATGAAAAAAAAAGGAACCTATTACTACAGCCGCGTTTAGCCCTTGAAAGTGTTGTGCTATTACAAAAACATATTGATTTGGAGCAGAAAAGTTGAACATATCTAACTTCGG
>DATIFZ010000089.1:0-7906 GCA_035454925.1 Nitrososphaeraceae archaeon | reverse complement strand
AGACCAGTTTCCAGAAAATATGGGTTTGAGTGTAATACCTCTAGAAGTAAAAAATGGGTTTGGAGTCGGAACTATCTTCAGAATAAGCGGAGATTTTGATGGCAAGAGATTAGAATGGGATTGTGAAACAACAGAATACATTCCTCATCGCAAAATCGTGGCCAAAATGATTGAAGGACCGTTTAAAAGCTGGATAATTACCGTGAATTTCGAACCAATCGAAGAAAAGGAAACTAAGACTAGTATAAGAGTTGATTATGATATGCCAATGGGTCCACTTGGCGGCTTTATAGACAAAATAAAACTCAAGAAAATAGCAGAACGAGGAATAGAAAATGGACTGTATAGGGTGAAGGCACTTCTGGAAGGGACAGGTTCAATACCAGTTTACATAACCTTGGATGCATATAGAGAGATACTAAAGGAGAAGGAAAAGGTAAATCTCTCAGTATCAGAAACCATTATCAAGATAATAAAGGATCACCAAGTCGAGAAACTGGCTCAGCAATAAATTACAGCTACTCATACATCAATACCTACGCCTCAGACTTGGATTCTTATTTCCAAAATTTCATTAGAATTTTTTATTAATGCAAGTTTACTTTAAATAACACAACCTGAACACACAACTTTTATGGGTTCGTAGCTCAGCCAGGTAGAGCGTCTGGCTCTTAACCAGTCTATTAAGGGGTTAAAATGTCGTGGGTCCGAATCCCACCGAACCCGTTGACTATTCGGGTTCTTATAGTTCGAATTATAAAATTATGACGGAGAAGAGATATTTGTTATGACAGTTACGTTATTAACAACTCTGCAAAACTTAGATGCCATTCCAAGTGATGTCAATAAGAATAAAATTCTTGATTTTTATCAATATCTGAAAAGTATAGGCACTTCAAATAGCTACCAAAATCAAAACATAAAGCAAATTACAAATTTTGCAAGGTATCTAGGAAGGGATAAAACATTTTATGACTTAACCAAAAATGAAATAATTTCTTTTCTTGATACTAAGGTAAAGAGCAGTACCGCGGATCCTGATAAAAAATGGATAACAACTTGGAACGATTATTTATGGAGAATCAAATATTTATTCAGGTGGTTACATAACTGTGAATTAGTAAAGGAGAGAGGAGAAGAACCATCGGATTTGCACTACCGTTACCAAATATAGTAATGAATATCATCCTTTCATATGCTTCACGTCAAAAATGATTGGAAGTGTAAAAATAAATGAAAAGTTATTTACTCTGTCTTAATTAATCCTCTAAGTTTTTCTTTGAATTCTGGAGTTATGTCTTCTTCTTTCATTCCGTGATCTTTCATTGCATGTTGCCCTCCATTTTTGAATATCTCTTCCTCGGTTTCTCCCTTTACAACATAGTCGCAATCAAATCCGGCTTCTCTACATGATAAGGTTTTCATAAAAGAAGTTCGAATCTAATGCATAAATGTGTTTTTGCTAGCGGTGGATTTCTCAAGTTGGATCGTGAATAATGACTAGCATTGAATTCTGCATGTTTCCCAAGGAATTATTTTGCAATGCTATTGCTTGAGGTTGTATTATTGAAGCACGGTTAGTCTACAGCAGCAAACTTTTGCTTTAAATCTCGCACTTTTTTTCATTAAATTTTGGGACGAAGTCTTCTTCTCGAAGCCCGTGAGTATTGAATACATGTCTTTCTCCTTTTGTAAATAGCTCAGAATCATTTTCCGCCTTTGCCGTATAATCACAATCAAAACCAATATCTCGACAAGATAGTGACTTCATGATAAGGATCATAGTATAAAATATAAATGAATTCTCGAATAAAACTGAGTAACTTTTTTCTATAATATGTTAATCTTGATTATCATTCAGAATGCCAAGGATATTTGAAAGAAACAGTGGAATTATATCCACTATGACCGAACTAGCGTAAAATTTCACATCGTTCCCACCGAACATAGTTATTTGTTATCTTAAACAGTAATTATCAAAAATTTGGAAAATGCTTTGACTTGTGTATTGCTTAACTAGTATGATGCTTTGTTATAGCTATGATTTCTGTCATAAATAATGTGGATTTGGACAAGATATCTCAATCAACGGCGATGGGAAAGATAGATAAGTCTACACTCAGGAAGGCAGTCAAATTGGAAGGAGAATGGATTCTTGATTCAGCCGCTGGTTACCAGTTCAGAACTGAGCTTTCTTACGAGAATGGCAAGCAAATTATTGAAATAGATTCGCCATCCTTCCTTGGTGGTAACGGAAACAGATTAGGTCCAATGGGATATTGTGTTGCTGGTATTGCATCTTGTTTCATAGCGACCTTTGTAACAGTTGCAGCTAGCCAGGGCATAAGGCTTACCAAGCTAACTGCGAATGTAGAATGCAAAATTAACTTTGCAAAGACTTTTGATATAGCCGATGAACCAATTACTGAAGGCATAACCTTTAGAATAGATGCAGTTAGCGATAATGCAGATAAATCTGAGTTGCAGCAATTGCTAAAGATGGCTGAAGAAAGGTGTCCGGCGGTATACAGCATGTCTCACTCAATTAATGTTGAAGCGACGATAAACTGAATTAGCAGAAATTCCGTATTCACGCCCAGCATCCATAAATATACAGACCTGTGATACTTCTGTTTTGGTATAACTTCAGAACAAAAAACTAAATATCATGTAACAGAACCCTACTACATGCAGTGTCCGAATCCCACCGAAGCTTAATTAATTTATATACCACATTCAAAGATTCAAAATTTAGGAACTTTGAAAGATAATCCACAATTCATTTCCAAGATTTTTCCTAACATACATGCTTTCGCTTCTTACTGTAGGACAGTAACTATGTTGTTGACAGCAATTCTTATGGTCGGTTTTATCGGTCTTTATCAAGTTGAAAGTGCCGAAGCACAGACAACAAATACAAGTTCCGTTTCTGAGTTAATTGATGAAGGCAATTTATTATTAAACTTTGAAAGATATACAGAAGCGCTCAGCTTATGGTTTGTTTTACCCGATTCATTCCCATTACAGCGATTAGCATCATAAAAAACGTTCATTCGACGAGCTTTAAAAGTGCAGCCTAAAACTTAAATAAAAATCGCAGTCTCTGAAATTTGTGTATAAACAATTTATCATAATTGGAGCTACAATATTGATAATGATGTTGATATCAACAAACAACTTGAGTGCTCAAAATGCAACTACAAATACCTCATATGCAGCTGGCAGTCTGATGGACTCGGTAAACCATTCCAAATTAGGACAAAACGCTTCTTTGGTGCTGAATAAGGCAGGCGAGGAAGTACGATCCACCTTAAATCAGCTTGGACAAAATATGAGCAATGTTGGCTCAGGAATACTAAACGAGACAGAAGAGACCGCTAAAAAAGTTGGGATAGGAGCGGCAGATGTGCTAAGCAACATAAGCGGTGAAATAAAAGAAGGGATAAATGGTAAGTAGGAAATGTCATGTTCCACTGCTATGCTACTGAAGTTATTGATACTAAAAATGTAGACCTGTAACGCATTGATTTTGATGACAGGTTCCAAAATTAGAATGCTAGCACTACCAGTTCCACCGAACCCGAATTATTGATACCTTAATTAGTAAACAAATGCAAGCTTAATTTACATGCAATTAGAAATATAGTTTGACACTATTCAAGCGCGCAGCTTTAAGTACTGCGCGTTTTTCTAGAGAACCATGTCTAAAATACAAGTTAGTGCCAAGATGAAAATTAACCACGGTATGTTATAAGAATTCAAGCAACAGGCAGCCAAATGTATCTCTATAGCAAAAGAGAAGGATCCAGGTACGTTGCAGTATGATTGGTTTATTAGCAGTGATAAGACCGAGTGTGAAATTCGTGAGACCTACGAAAGTTCAGAAGCACTCCTAGCTCACATATCCAACCTTAGAGAGGCATTGCGTATACTTTTTGAAAAATTCGCTTCAGGTCACTCTGTAGTAATTTACGGTGAGCCTTCTGCAGAACTATTAGAAAATGCAAAAACTAGAGGAATTGACATAACGATATTCTCCTTCTTACAAGGGCTGTGAATTAGATCGGCGAATAACAACATTTTCATCATATGTGATTATTTTTCCCTCTTTATTCCCTTTTCGGGTCTCAAAATAGAGTCAATTCTGTCCCCGATTCCACCGAACCCGAATATTATTGATACCACAATTAGTAAACATGTGCAAGTTAATAGAGTTAGCTAGCTTTTAGCACAATTCCACCTAAACAAGTTTAAGCTGTATCATGTCTCCAGAAACTAGAATCAACCCTTCCCGTCTGATGTGCTATTGCCATCAGTTCTTATACCTTCTTGTTTATGTAGCTCAATATTCCAAATCCAAAATGGTTTATTCTGCAATTTTTCGAGTAGTATGGATTGCTCTTGTGTTATCTCAAAGCTGACTCTTTTCTTCAGTTCTTTGAATGTCACTTTTTACTATGTATATTTACATTGGCTGCATTAGAGACTTTCGATTTTGTCTGGAAAATTGGAAATTTTTTTTCTATTATTGTTATTAGGGACTATACTTAAATCTACAATGGAAGCTATTTTTGCCCGAATTAGTCCATTCCATTCCATGGTCATTATAATTGTATTTGCTTGAGCGTGCAATAGTCATATCAGCACCAGGCACTACTGAAAATGGTACATTAACTACGACTGAATCTCTGCCTTTGTCTCCTCCTGCAATTGCTTCTGTATCTAATTCTAATACATCTTTTATTCTAAGCCACCTGCGTTTTCCATCGATACCAAATTCTATGGGAACAGATTTTACTCCAAGCATTTCGCCAATAAAATTGTGTGCCACAGCAAAAAATCCTCCTGCTTGTCCAGAATATATTTTCATGATTGGATCCTTTTGTTGTTGAGTTGCTCTTTCGTCTATATACAGGGCTGCTTTCCATTTTGGCCCTGTAGCCATGTTACCTGGAGTATTAAACAGAGCAGCGACATTGAGATTGCTCAGATCTGTGTTTCCATAATTTCCCTTCTGTATGTGCCATGCACATGTGACAAGACAGTTGCCCTCATCAGGATCCCCAAAGAAAACGCATGGGCATACTATATCACAATTACATCCTTCAAAATAATCCCCTTCTAGTTTCCATGATGATTGAGATGATTTGCTGTTACCTGTAGTAGTAGCTGCGCTCAAAGTACATTTCAAAGCCAATCACATTGATATAAAGTTTATAACATTCATTCCAGATTGGTATTCAGGTTTGGAAGGCCACCCTTCTAGACCAGATCCAGGAAAGGTTCGTGATCACTGATGAGCTCAAAGGAAGTTAAATTGATCTCAAAGGGCACGACTTGGTTGCAGTGGAACTGGGCCATACCAACATCGATCATACAACCTGTTTAAATGTCGCCTCTATTGGCCTAGTGGTCACTTTTATAATAATTTTTTAAATATGGCACTTAGACGGGTCACAAAATTAGAATTCTAGCACTATCAGTTCCACCGAACCCGAATAATATTGATACTATAATTAGTAAAAGATACAAGGTTAATAGGATTTATCGCTAAATGTCTATATTATATGGCAAAATTTGATTGAGACCGTCATTCCTACAATATCACTTACCTCAAGAATGGGAGAATAGATAATAGGATACAAAATACTGTTATCAGTTCCTCAATGGCATATTATAAAATATCTGCTGATATTAATACCAGTAACGAAAAGAAACCGATTTACTCTTCCTACTCTAAACATTTGCGTAGCGAGAAAGTAGGATAAGAATAACATGAAACTATGATTTTATCCAAACAAAACTACAATTCATTCTGAGAGAACTCCGACACACGAACCATTTATTTTACTCCATTAAAAGTACTTCTTTCAGCTGCTCCTTAGTCTCGTCGTACCCATTTTGAATTAGCTGTCGGATTGTAGTTTTCGAAAAGTCAAAGGTCTTATTTGAAATAGTATTGGCGTCATTCTTTCGTTCTAGACGGGCTACAAAATCAACATTTACTATACCTCTCACTAAATCATCGTATGTTCCATTCTTGCCAGTGGAGAAAAAAATACCTCTAGTCTCCTTCTTCAAGATTTTTTGCAAATCCGCTTTGTCTGCACCCTTCTCTTCGGCTAATTTTATTAGAGAGTTCGCTAGTGTCACAAGGTCGGACATGAGAACTGCAATATTTTCGTCAAATTCTGTTCTGTCATGATATATGATGTCATTCTTTCTGTCAACTACACTGTCATAGTCCGTAGGAAGATGTTCCTGTTTAGCGGGATGAAGATTGATTACACTGAATCTGAGGTTTGGTATATTGTCTTCTAGTTTCCTCACCCTACGCCAATAATCGATGTGAGCAATGTATGTCTGACTCAGAGGTGTATTAGCTAATAGTCCACCGTCCCAGAAAGTCCGCAAGCTAGTATTGTTGTTTCGATAAGAAGCAGATCTGGAGCTACGTTTCATAGCTTTGTCATTGCAATGGCCTTCCATGTCCAAAGTTCGAGTTTGCACATTTAGTCTAGTATAATCATAGTTCAATGGAACTGAACTGCTCGCTATGACGAAATCTGAACTGATGCCATCATCGTATCTTATAACGTGTTCGAACGTCTCTTGCTGATTTTTCAAAGATTCAGACTTCATTCTACCGTATCCACCGTATTCCGACTTTCTTGTTCCATCTTCCTTTTCATAACTATCAAAAACAACTGCAGTAGCAGCTTGTACGTCCACAGCAACCAGCAAGAGTCTTGGCTCGCCATTTTCGAAGCTCGTCGAAATAGGAAACTTTGCAAACTTCTCCAAGCTCTCCTTCAACGGTTTGTTATCGTATATATACCACGTATTTAATGGGTCAAAAAATCTGCAGTCCAACAAAGGTTGCTTAGGCACAAATACATTAGGAACTCCTTTCAAAATGAATTCCTTAGTGCTGAAATATCTCCTGGCGGATTCTCCTGAAGCAATTCGTCTATCTAATCTGTGCCAGAAATCCCAACACTGTGTAAAGTAAGGTATTTTTTCAACAGATGACTCTGTAGACAGATATTCCCAAAACTCAACGAGCCTTTCATCAGATCCTTCCCAAGTTTTATTTTCCTTCACATAGCTTACCAAAATAGCTGCATTTATCGCGCCTACTGACGTTCCAGACACGATATGAAACATTGGTTCATTTGCCGGCCCATTTGTTCTGCTGTATTGTAAAAGTTCTTCTTTGATAGCCTTGTAAGCACCTGCTTCATATGCACCAAGCGAACCACCTCCTTGAAATATTAAGGCTCTGTTTACTCTGGAATTCATAGATCCCTTCGTGACGTACGTATACTTAGAAGTATTGATACCCTGCTTCTGAATTCAATGGTATCTATTCGTTACTTGGGCTGATTAGCTATCACTGTTAGCTGTAGATCCAAGTCATACGGTATATATTCACTTCATGGATCCCTCAACCAGAGACCTGCGCATTTGTATCGGGGTACTCTAAATATATTGGTAGGCACCCTAATGCTGGTGTTTCCCTCCAATACCGATTATAAACCCGTGACATTCATGGATCTAGAGAAAATATAAACAGAAGGTATACAAATTTACATGTTTCTAATCCATTTCCTGCAAATATTTTAATATAAGAAGTGTAAAGTTTGTTACTAATTTAAAATACAGTGTATGCTCCTAAAAACGTGTTCCATCATTGATTCATCAAAACTATATCATTGAACAGAATTTACCACACTCAGTGTTTTAATTCGATAAGTCTTCCTGAGATTAATCCTAAGATTATTCCATAAATAATATGAAAAAAAAAGGAACCTATTACTACAGCCGCGTTTAGCCCTTGAAAGTGTTGTGCTATTACAAAAACATATTGATTTGGAGCAGAAAAGTTGAACATATCTAACTTCGG
>DATIFZ010000088.1:0-11735 GCA_035454925.1 Nitrososphaeraceae archaeon | reverse complement strand
GCGGTCAGTAATTTGAATAAAAATGGTGCATTAGTGGTTGTAGGATTGTTTGGTAAACAAATCACAATCCCTTTATTTCAGACGGTTATCAAAGAGTATCAGGTCTATGGTTCTCTATGGGGTAATTATAATGAACTTTGTGAAGTCATAGAACTAAGTAAAAAAGGTAAGCTTAAGCATTCTATTCACAAGTTTTCGCTTTCTGAGGTTAATAACGCCATTGAATTATTGCGTACGGGTGATATCAACGGACGAGCCGTAATCGTTCCATAATAATTTTGGCCGTTAACCCTTCTCGATTTTGAACCAGAATGGTAAATGATCATTTTGCTTATTATTTGGATTACTTTGTATTTAGGTAGGAACTAAAGGTCTCTCAAATTTCCTACGTGAAATAATTTAGATCTACTCATCCCACCAATTAAGTTAGAAGACATATTAGTTTCCTTATCATTTGCTAGTAATAAGGGAAAATGCTTTGGAAAAATTGAACTCAGATGAAAGTGCAGGACCCAGGAAAACAAAAAGCATAACTTTCAGGTTGGATTCAATGGTCGTTGAGGAATTACGGAGAGATGCCAATCAAGGGGAGATTTCACTAAACGTTTTAGTAAATCAAGTTCTCAAAAGGTATGTCGAATGGGACAGATATGAAAACAAGTTGGGAATGATGCCCATTCCGAAATTAATCTTGGCTACTTTGATAGATGAAGCCATGGAGCTAGCTGCAGATGCAAAGATTACTGATTTAGAGGCCTATAGGGCTAAAATTATAAAGAACGCCGCACAAACAGCCCTAAAAGTAATGAAGGATTCTGTTCTGTTTATGAGAAAAGAATATAGTCTTTGGACGGTTTTAGATGTACTGCGACAGTATATGAAAGTCGCAGGAATTATATCGGATCATAGAATAGAAATGGGAAGAAAGCATGTCTTCATTATACAACATGATTTAGGAGAAAACTGGTCGCTATTTGCAAAGGAACTTTTGTCCAAAATATTTATAGAATTAGCACAGGTCAGAGCTGAAATTAGCACAACACCAAAAACTGTTAGAGCAGAGATTAACTTATGATATTAGATAATCCTCTAGTTATTTGCATGCAATTGTAATACAGTGCATTCCTTCTTGTTATATACATAGTTAATGGCAAATTACAATACAAAACTAGGCGATTTAATTGAAAAATAATAATTATCAACAAAACGGAAAAGATAATGAATTTGCTGTGAGAGAGTACTTCAGTAGAATAAAGTCGAGGGACATAGAGGGACTCTTGGAACTTTTTTCAGACGATGCTGTGATTCATGAACCGTTCAGTAGAGCAAGACGTCTTTTTGGTAAAACTGAAATCAAACCATTTCTGAAAAGTGTAATTATGGCCAACGAAGGGCTACAATACGAGATAAACATTGAAAGACAGAAAAATAATCACATCAATAATTTCGTTGCTCATGTCATATTTCGCAAGGGACATGCGATAAATTCCAGATTCACATTTGGCTTTGAAAATACCGGCGAGTCCAACATGAATCGGAAGATAAAGTCCCTGATAATAGAGTTTATTGATTAATAAAATTCCATGAGCTTGGATATTTCAAGCGCATTGTAAATTGATTAAAAATAGCTCAATTGTATTCAATTTATGATTTGACCTTCTTACATCTTATCTTCTCGCAAGAATGTGTTAGTTTTTACCTTGCATATACTTTACTTTCACATCATGTTCTGTGTAATTATATTGGACTTTGACATGGATTTAATGTTCAGATGCTCTGCATTACACTGAATCCATCATAATTAAATATCTTTAATCAGATTGTATTATTAAATGAGCTCAGAAACAATATCGGTTTCAAAACTAATGAATCGCAAAGTGCAAACTGATTTTGAAGATCAAAATATAATGAGTGCATGCAATATTATGCATACGAATGATATCGGATCTGTAATAATTGTTACTCGTAATGAAGATAAAACTCCTGCAGGCATAATTACTGAGCGTGATATAGTACGTATTTTAGGTAAACTTAATCCAGATTTGCTCAACACACCTCTTAAAACGCTCATGAGTAGACCACTAATTACTATAGAAGAATCCGCATCCATGACTGACGCAAGTAAGCTCATGAATACTAAGAAAATTCGCAGACTCGTGGTGGTAGACAGAAATAACAAAATGAGTGGAATATTGACACAGAACGATATATTCAGAGCCATCGACAAGAATCCTAATTTATTCTCTGAATTCTATGGCGAGAATTTCTCTTCAAAATTTAAGGATATTTACGAAAAATTCAATCAGTATAGGCTAGAAAACTTATTGCCAGAATTCAATCAGTATAGATTAGAGGACTGATTAAGACATATGAAGCGGCTTGCATGATTCTTTGATTATTTTCTAGTCCCACATTTAGTATTATTAGGTTTAAAAATATTTGTAATACGTAAATACCTATCTCAACTCGAATTAGCTAACATCTTGTTGAAATGAAGTAGCGTTAGCTATTGTTTTCGATATCTAATCACTTGAAATATTATGCAATGCAGTGCATTCCTAGTATTAAAATAGATTAATTTGAAATTTATGTATATGACAAAGTCAGAAATTGCAAGAAAAAAAGCATTGTTTCCAACATCATTTGACAACATCTTTGAGACCTTCAGACGGGACATGGAAGAAGTACTATCTATGCCAAAGTGGCCGTTCCTAGGAGCAGGAAAGGAACTTGTCTCAGACTTAGAAACCCGTCTTCCTCTATGTGACATGGAAGATTTGGGCGACAAATATGAAATTACCTTGGAGACTCCAGGTATTCCAAAGGAAAAAATAACTATCAAAGCTGGCATTGACTATATCGACATCTCAGGAGAGCAAGAAAAGAAGACAGAAGAAAAAAGAAAAAATTATCTGTATAACGAAAGATCGTACAGTTCATTAAGAAGACGCATACCGGTTCCGGAAGAGATCGTTCCTTCAAAAGTTGACGCAAAAATGGAAAATGGCGTTTTACGTGTAGAAGTCCCGAAGAAAACGCCAACAAAAAACGAAGAAACCGATGTACAAGTAAAGTAGGGCTAAATGGAAACATATTAAGACTTTTTGTATTTGGTAATCGTAACCTAATTAGGCACCAAAATATTTTTTGAGTGAGGAGTCGAAAATTAGAGAATTTTAGAATTTAAGACGTACCCTCTAATTTTTGCACAGTTTTTCTTTTTGTTAAAATTAAGCATAAAATTATGATAGAAATTAGAGGGATCAATGTAGAAGATATCACACGTGGATTAAACTGAATCATCATCACAATAGTTGTTACTAAACCTATCATAGGCAGGATAGGAAATTTTTTAACCCTAAGCGGCGACATAAAAGGTCTACGTAAGTTAGGTTGTTTAAATCTAAGACTTATTAGAGATAGGTTGACCAATGCAAATACTACTAATATACTGAATACAGAAATACTGGCAACATCCGAAATTTTACCAGTGTATAGAATAATAGTCGCCAAAGTAAAAGCCATAGTAAATATTGTCGCTAACCACGGTGTCTTTCTGGAGGAATGGACTTCAGCAAGTATAGTAGGTATGGCATCATCATATTTTGCAATTCCAAATATTATTCTTGATCCTGATATTAGCATCATTAAAACTGTGTTGGTGGTAGCAAACAATGCAAGAATAGTCAGTATAATTATACCATTGTTACCTAATGCTTTGGACGCTGCAAGTGCAAGAGGAGCATTTGATCTGGATAATTCTTCCCATCCCACCAACGCAACAATCGAAATGGCAACTAGAATATAGATTATGGTAGTAGCTAAAATAGAAAATAATAAGGCTCTCGGAATTATTCTCGTCGGATTTTTGGTTTCTTCAGAGATATTGGAAATATTTTCGAATCCGTAATATGCAAAAAATACAAGCAAAGTGGAGGCTAGAATTGTTGAGATTATTGCAGCATGGGATGAATACGCCACACTAGGCATTTCGAAATAATTGATATCTGTAACCGATCCAATAGACAGTCCTGCTGCTATGATTATTAAGAGTCCTGAAATTTCCACCAGTGTAAATATACTGTTTACCCATACTGATTCCCTAATTCCGTAGTAATTTAGAAATGATAAAACCAAGACAAGAGCTATGCCATATAAGATAGATGGATACTGTGGGAGAAGAACAGCCAAATATCCTGAAAAACCGATTGCTACAGTAGCTGCAGACGTTATTGCTACAAAAATTGTCAAACAACCAACGAACAAAGCCACAAAATTATTGCCAATGCCTTCTTTAACATAAATATATTCAGCAGCGCTCTTTGGAAAAATAGATGATAATTCGGCATAGCTTAATCCAGTTAATGATGCAATCACGGCTGCCAACAAGAATGAGATCCACATTGCGTTACCCGCAATTGCCGCGACATCTCCAATTAGCACATAAATCCCAGCACCTAAAATTAGTCCTGTACCATACATTATAGCTTGAACTAGAGTAACACTTCGTTGGAGCCCCGAACCGCTGTCTATGTTAGCCACATTACGACCTTACATCCGTTGTTATCTAAACTATTAGATTGTAGACTATTTGATTATTATATTTACTAGAACACTAATTTTTTAAATAAGTCTACTAATCCAAAATTATGAAATACTCTATTGAAAACTTTGTGTACGGTGCGATAATTGGCGCTATGACAACTTTTGCAGTTGTCACGGGAGTTATAGGTGCATCTCTTTCACCGTCAATAATTTTGATATTAGGCTTGCAAGTTTAATGGACCTTTCATTTTCATTTACATATCAGGTTTGAATATTTCTGCTGGTAACGCCTTGTTTTATTCAATATTAGCCACAGGAAGTTCATTCTTTTTAATTGGATATATCAGGGGAAAAGTTGTCCACAAATCCATGATCAGGTCAGGGATGGACACAGTATTTATAGGCTGCTGTTTCTTACGGCGTTGGAAATCTCCTGAGCACCATCTTCCCTTAATCATGTTGCCAAAAATATCTGGTGTTTAAGATTTGAACTAGTCTTAATTCTTATTATGACATCATCTCGTCATGGTTTTGACACTAGCAAAAAAATTAATTATAATGGTTTATAGATATCAATGATCCATGTTGAAACGCAATAGAATACCTTCCATACTTGTGGCCATTGATGGGTCTCAATATTCAGATAAAGCCTTTGAATATGCATGCGAACTTTCCATAATGAAAAATATTCCACTAATAATCATCAATGTTGTGGAGGAATATGCCACCATAGGATACTCCATTTTGAGAGAACTAAAGAAGTCAAGCAAACGAATGCTTCTAGAATATAAGGGAAGAGCTGAATCATTAGAAATCCGAAACGCACGCACAATACATTCCGTGGGGAATGCTGCTGAAGAAATTTTAAAAATTGCCAATGGCAAAGATATAGATACGTTGGTCATAGGAAGTAAAGGAAAATACGGAACCTCAAAAGACATGCTAGGTGGTACATCATACAAGCTTGTTCACTATTCGAAATGTACGGTAACAGTGGTAAAATAAGATTGGATTTTAATATTGTTACCAATGTACTATCTTGTAAAGAATTTTACTCTTTATTTCAAATTTGAAAACCTGACAAACTACAACTCAATGTGTATGTGTAAGTCATTCACAGAAGTAACGTATTGATAAGCCATGATATTCGCCAACCTTTGGATTTATTAGTCATCAACATGATATAATTTGGATTTTACTTTTCTCTCTTCAAAACTTAATTTATCAAATATTCGTAAACATGGTATAAACTCTGAGGATCAGATTGAGATAGGTACTTCCATTTTATCGGATCCAAACGTACCTCCTCGAATTTAATCTCGTTTAAGAAGCTTTTGTCTTTAGATGACATAATAATATTGTAAACAAGCTCCCCTACCAACACCTGATTCGGTTTGGCAATAGACGCAATTTTAGCGGCCAGGCTAACACTGGAGCCCGTTATATCTACATGAGCTTTCTCTAAATTTTTTCCATAAAGTACTACCAAAGTGGGACCGAAAGCTAATCCTGTCCTTAATGTTATCTCAGGTAATTCATTTTCCCTAAAAATTGGATTGATGCCATTTTTTACAATTTCCAAAACCGCACTTGAACAATTTAATGCATTTTTGCAGGCCTTTATCTCATCATAGTCTGCTGGAAAAATTACGATAACTGCATCACCCTCATATTTGAAAACGAAGCCTCCGTAACCAGATACTACAATACTTACTTCTTGGGCAAAAGTTTGTAGTAATTGGGCGAATTTAAATTCTGGTAGGGTAAGACTCATCTGCGTTGAATTGTTAATGTCTACTATCATAATGACAAGGTTTGTTCTGGCGTTTACATGTCTCCTTAAAAATTTCTTTGATTCTTCGGTGGACATATTAAGCTGGATTCCATTTTTTAGAGTTTTAGTTACCCTTGCGCGGATTTGCTCTTGCAAGGCAAAAGTGGGGAAATCCATAATATCTCTATTTAGCACTTGTTAAACAACTTATACCTACTGATTATCCAAAATCGATTGATGATTCCAAGTTTTCATTGGATATGAACAGAATAAACTAGTATACAGCTGTGGAAGAAAATCATTATTTGCCTGAAATAAATTCAATTGAAAAAGAACTCGCATAACAATCTATATAGACAAATCCTTAAGATAATAGTTATCATTGAATCACGAAATGAAGGGAGAAAGAATTAAGAAAGAATTATACTCTGCAATAAGAGAGATAGGCGAACAAAAAATTCAAAAGGATATTACTTCAAGCATTCAATCCTCACAAAAATATATTGATCTTCTAATGAATAAATGCATAGGAAGGTTGATATCTTCTGAACTAAGTTCCGATAATGACAGAGTAATAGTCACCTTAAGCGAAGCAGTACTTCACTTTATGCTTACAGTCAGTACTTTACCATCAGAAAGAAAGAAACGACTTAATAGCGAACAAGTTATAGATGTTGTTATCCCTAATTTACGAATTTTGAAAATAAATCCTTCAAAGTCGATTATAGTCGAATTCATAAAGGAAGAGCAAGATTTAGATAAAGTATCAAAACTGCAATTAATACAACCCAATAATGAGAATATGTGGGTAGTATTTCACAAGCCGGTGACAGCTCCAAAATACAAAACTTACAGCATCTTTCCTAATACTTTTTCAAACATAATAGTAGATATTCATAATTTTCTAAAACGATCAGGAGATAAAAGCCTTAGATTTGTTTACTCAAAATAAATTCTGATTAAATTACGCCTCTGGCATTTATCGAAGAAGCGGGAGTTTAGACGGAAGACAATGATTTCATTAGATATAATGAAACTGCAGTAGAGAACGTAAGCAATAATTTTCAAATCATGTTGTTAAGTAGTTATACTTAAAAGTTACAAATTCTATATCATACTCCTCTATGACTTTACTTATCAAAGACTTAATGAGAAAAAATCCATACACTGTAGCAGAATCGGCATCTATTCAAGATACAGCAAGAATAATGAAAGATATGAAGGTAAGTTCACTAGTTATACTGGATGAGGATAATAATCCAGTGGGATTGGTTACTGAACGTGATTTGGTTAGAAAGGTTTGCATTAATGATCTACCACCGAATCGAGTTACAAACAAAGAGATAATGTCGTCCCCCCTGATTACTATTGATAGCGAATCATCGGCATCGACTGCTACTGATCTCATGCTAAAAAACAACGTTAGGCATCTACTTGTTATAGATAATGAGTCAAAAGGCAGTGATCAACCTATAGGAATTATCACTCCACTTGACTTGGTAAAGCACGAAGAATATACACGAGATGAAGAGCGTAAGGATGTTCTTGAAATGATGTTAGAGTATTATATATAGCTGGAACTTGAAGCAATGATTTATAGTTAACTCCATTCTATTCTTAGTGTTGTTAGAGCAAACATTACAAATTGCAAATCAAAACAATTTTACCCGTGACCGCTCCCTTTTCGAGTAACTCATGAGCTTTAGCTGCCTCATCCAATGGCATTCGTGAAGCAATGATAGGTTTGATTTTCCCCTGCTTGAGTAGATTTAATAGTAATGTCAAGTCATCACGAAACCAATCCGGCCTACGTCTTTTCAACGTTTGAATACTATATGGAATCACCTTTCTCCTGTAAGGTAACAAGTTTAAAGCGAATACATTTACCCAATTTAAGATATTGGATATTATTTGATATCTTTGATGACGTCTAACTTTCGTCATTGACCCGAAGCCATAGCCTACTAATCTACCTCTGTTACGAAGAGTCTTGTAAGAGCGTAACAGTGATTTAGTTCCTATACCATCGAACACTGCATCCACACCCCCCTCTGCGAGCCTTAAAACCTCTTGAACAAAATCGACCGACTTGTAATCAATGGGTTTTGCCCCAAGATCGGTTACTACTTTCTCTTTACTATGAGAGCAGGTACCGTACATTTCCAATCCCGCTAATTTACCTAATTGAAGCAGTGCTGTGCCAACTCCTCCCGCAGCTCCGTGAACTAATATCCGTTCGCCAAATTTTATGCGAGCACAGCGATGAAGCATTTGATAAGCAGTGGTATAGTTGAGCACCATGCTGACTGCTTCAGCAGGATCCAAGTCAGAAGGAACTGATACAAGTTGACTAGAAGGAAGACAGATATATTGAGCATATCCACCAACTATTGGCAAGGCGGCCACAGTATGACCTATAGTCCATCTGTTTGTTGATGATACCTTATCACCTAATTTATCAACTGCACCCACAATATCCCAACCAAGAGAAAAAGGTGTCCGTCTAAGCAAGGATTCCGGATGAACACCTTCACGCATTAGAATATCTGCAAGTGAGACCCCAGCAGTTAAAATTTTTATACGCACTTCATCAGCACGTGGTTCTGGAATTACTTCCTCAATTAGCCGAAGATTTTCGGCGCCTCCAAATTTGGATATGATGACACGCTTAGAATTCACTGCTTATCCATCTCATCTTTAATATGTCAATCTTATTTCCAAACATACGTCCTGTTATTTTGCAAAAATTCCGAAAATTGGTTTACTTCCAAAATGACTGATTACTTTCGTCTGATCTAAAGTTATATCATCAAGTGATTGAAGTGAAATACTGATTGTCTCATTTTGGTAATTCTTAATGATGACCGGAATGGCAAATACTGGACCTAACTTCATACTAACGGCAAGGTAACCTTCATACACTGTTGAATGATCTTGTGTTGACATGTTGGTTAGAGTAAAATGGGATATTTTATGTACATGAGGAGAGGAGCCATTTACCATTACCATGTTAATTTTAGCAGAAAATTTCGCTGGATCTGTATGATTAAATTTAGCATTAGTGAACAAGTTACTATTCCAAGTACCGGATAATAACCATGTCGTGTTTTCATCTTCATTTTTCAGAGTATCATTTATTTTCCCTGTGGTTAACATGTTGTGTTCCAGCTCTTCATTTGAGGTGTTTGTTAGGGCCTCAGTAATGTTGATCAACATCACACAGATGGTCACCACTATTAATGCTATTACTACTAGTTTCCCCTTTCCAATCTCTATTGAGTAATTACTGATATTCATTGTGTACTACAGGACATATCTCGAATTTATGCGGTAGGTTTGCAGTGCATTGCATATTAATTTCCTTCATTAGAACCCAGGCTATCTGGAATGTTATCAAGAACTAAACTAAAATACAGGCTCCATGCTAAGATGTTATTCAATAAAGTATCACCAGAAAAAAGTTTTCTCACTTAGGAATTTGTTCTAGGGTCCAGCTAATACTTCTTGTTTGTGATACTCTCGGTCAGTTTTTGTTTAGTGATCAATCTGCCTTATCTTTACTCCCAATTTCTTAGATTTCCTTCCAGCAGTCCGCTCCCAAGATGAATTCTATCTATATGAGATGATAAATCAATTTTATCATTGAATTCAGATTGGCAATATGGGCATCTTATGGATCGCTCGAGTTGACGAGTCGATATTTCGAGCTCTGCCAAATCTATATTTCGAGACGGTGTGCTTCCAACCAGAGACATTAATGTTACTACTCCGACTGTCTTTCCATCATCGATTACGGGCAGACGCCTGAGTCCTTTCTTTCTCATTATCACAATCGCATCTATGCAGGTCGTGTCTGTCCCAATTGTTATAAGAGGTGAACTCATAATCCTGCCAATGCTCACCTTAAATATTCCTTTAGCCTCTGCCACCACGCGATACAAGATATCCCTTTCAGTTACAATCCCTATTATGTCCGAATTGGAGTCCTCTACTAATATGCTAGAAACACCCTTTTTTTTCATTGTCTTTGCTGCTTCAATAATGCTTGTAGATTGATCCAGAACTACAAAGTCTTTGTCCATTATTTCACGAACTTGCCGCTTAAGGTTTTCTTTGGATTGCAATATATTATAATTCCTCAGTGATCGATTTATGGGAATGGTTTGCATTGTAATGCAGTGCATACCATAGTGTTCTCCACTCACATTATATTAACAACTATGATGCCAGCCAGTGTAATTACTCCGAAGTGTAACATATAATTTTTAAATTCATTAAATGGAAAAAAGTAAAAGAAATATAATGAGGATTCAGTCTTTGTACAAATTGAGCGTACAATAAGAATTGCAGGAAAGGAGTAACTCGTCCATGGTAACGATAATTTAGTACGTGTCCTCAGATCTTACGAGATCATCTACAGATGTTATAATGCGGTCCTTCTTTTTGCCGCAAATCATTCATACCCAAATACCCCGTTTAAGCAATTGATATCGGCACGCATACCTACATGCCTATACCAACATTAAATATTTGATTTATAAGAAAACTTTAGAATTATTGTTATCTGAAATTAAATTGACATACCTGTTACCATCAAAATGTTATTCCATGAAGGATCATTTGAATCCAGTCTTTTATTTAGGCAATTGTACTAGAATAATATTCAATTATAAAATTAAATTCAAATCAACTTTCTTATTTTACTAAGAATTATTGCAATTATCCATTATTTATTGGAGAAAATCTAAAGGCAATTTTTCAATGGTATAAATTATTACCTATAAAAAGTTTATTACCGTTCTCGGTAATTGAGATCCAAAGTAAGTTTATTATTACTTTTTTGTTTAAACGCCTATCATGAAAAATAAATCAATACAGTCTACAATTTTAGGACTCGCGACAATTTCCATAATTTTAATTTCAAATGGATTTGTCTCGTATGCTCAAACAAACTCGTCGGGTCTAGCAATAGGTTACAATTCATCAATTTCAAATTCCAGCTCTACTACTGTAAATAATGCAACATCAACTCCATCTGATAATCCAATTGTGCAATCCTTAGATGCAGCAATTAAGGCAATAAAGGATGGAGATAAAGATTCAGGTAAAAAATCACTTCTCAAAGCAGAGGAAGCGCTTGAAGGTAAATCAGATCTGGTAGATGCTGAAAAACGTGTAGAAGCTTCACTCGCGGCGCTTAAAGACGGTGATACCAACGCTGCAATTTCACATGCCGAAGAAGCAAAGAAGAGTCTTTCCTAATTACCATTTTTGGTAATTGTTTCTTGGTTTGGAAGGTTCTGAATTGATAAATCACAAACTCATTGTCTATTCATTAGCAGGTGTCCTGGTTAGCATCGGAATCGTATATTGTCTAGTAGCAAATAGTGAGTATCAAGATTCTAAGGAGTTATCA
>DATIFZ010000087.1:0-12861 GCA_035454925.1 Nitrososphaeraceae archaeon | reverse complement strand
GGACAAAGTTGATATTACAATTTCTTTTGCGCAAGTTAGCCAAAGTTTTTTCAAATCCATGCCAAATCCTATTTTTGTATCAGATACGTTTTTACTGTCAAGACCGGACAGGATCTCTCTTAGCGGTATTTTTCCCATGTTATTTTCACTTCTAAACTTGGCTGAGGGAGGAATCCTGATAGACATGTCAATTATTTTATTATCCAAGATAGGCGAAACGCCAGTTATCCCAAAATATTCAAAAAACTTATCATTAGTAGGAACAAAATCATAAATTAGTTTACCATTATAATCCGCCAAGAAAACCTGGTCTAATGGATTCAAATCATTATCAAAATAGACTTTTAATAATTTAAAGATTGAGTACCAATCAAATTTAATATTTTCTCCAAAAATGTTTTCTTGATCCGGCACCCAATCCCTCTCATGACATTCTAGATAATGACTCACACGTTGTTTCCAATCCTCTCCTTCATTAAATAATTTTAGAAATTTAGTATATCTAAAAGTATAACCACCAAATAGTTCATCTCCCCCATCACCTGTAAACAAAACATTAGAGTATTTTTTAGATTTTTCTATAAAGTAGTATTGATATATATTCCATCTTGGTTCTTTAATTATGCTAATCAAAGATGGTAAATCTTTAAGTGGATTGTCTACAGTAACGTTATAGAAATCCGCATCCCTTGATTCAGCTATTTTCTTAGCATAAGTTGCTTCGCTAGTTTCATCAAAACTAACAGAAATACATTTGATATCTAGTTTAGGATATTGATCCCTTATTAAAGATAGCATTAGATTAGAATCGACACCTGAACTTAATGCAAGTGATATTGTTTTTGGTTCAAATTTGGAAATATTGTTGTTAATGATTTGTCTTAGTGCCTTTTCTATTTCTTTTGAAGATGGATAGGTTATTCTTCTCCTGATTTTAACTTGGTCGGGACCAACTGTGGGGACTAATGTCTTAATTTCTAAAGTAGGATCATATCGCAAAGTCAGCATATATCGAATATCAATCAACAAAAAGTATGATATTTCCCTACAATAAATTACTTGGGTTACAGTTCTTGAGATCTCAATTTATTGATTCTTCAAGTTTTAGTAATTTTATTCAGCTAAAATCCAATCTTTAGAAATTCTAAAAAATAAGATAAATAATTAAGAAATCTTAAATTAGCGATTCAATGACCAATTTAGCTCATGTTATGGAGGTGTGGAGAGACTACTTTATCTTTGATATCTAGTTTCGAAGTTTGTCAAACGTTAACTGAGTTAGCATCAAGCGTAATTATAGCAGTAAGAGGCGCACCTTCTTGTAGAATCTCTATTAATAAACTTATTCCTAGTGGAGAAAATAAATGTATAAACCAAGACAACAAATGGATAGCCAACAGTTGGACAGAAAACAAATGGAAAAGATAAAGGATCACAAACCGGAGTAACTGAATAACAAGTTGACATGCATTAACAAATATTCATACCTAATTGTTTTCTCAGTAGCGCTAATCCTTAGACTTATTCCTGAAATTTTAGCATATCCCTATCCGATTGGATATGACGTAATTAACTATTATTTACCTATATTGAAAAATTTTGATAATTATTCCACAACAATTTCAAATCAATTCCCCGTGTACATATCATTACTTCACACAATATCATTAATAATAAAAGTTGAGCCAAGAATTGTTATAACTACTGCAGTAGTACTCCTATATGGACTATTTTCGCTAGTTATATTTGCAATAGCGAATAAACTCTTACATCTTGATAATCTACAAAGTATCTTCTTGTCAATATTTCTAATATTCCAATTTTCAGTATTGAGAACGTCGTGGGATCTTCACAAAGACTTGTTTGCCATTACTCTTGCGTTCTTGTGTTTTTACTACATTGGACATTCTCCAACCACTAGAAAGATGCTAGCGATCAGTATGCCATTGGGTATGCTTGCTGCACTTGCAGATAGAATGATAGGTTTTCTATTCTCTATCAGTCTCATAATTTCTTCGATTATAAGAAGAGATAGAATATTAGGATCTATTGCGATTTTGATTACAATAGCATTTGGTTTCTTTCTTATTACAAATTTTGATCCTATTTCAACTAATTTACGACTAGCAAGTAACACAGATAAAATAAATGAAATCTATAATCCAATAAACCTTGTTGTACTGTTTTTGGTAATGAATGCTATTTTGTTACCTACAGGAGTATTGGGTCTATTAAAATCGAAATCAACAATGAATATTTTTAAGATCCCATTTTTGATTTCATTGGTCGGCTCATTTTCATGGGTCGTATTTCCAAATACATCTGCCTTTTTACCTGATAGATGGATTACCATTTTCAGCATTTTTCTCTCACTATTCTCTGGGTATGGGTTTATATTATTAATTGAAAAAGGATATTTTGCAATTTCTGATAATAAATTAAGCAACTATCTTGTGATTCTAATTCCGTTTATCTTTCTCGGATCAGCTTTTGCAATGAGTCCGAATAATTCTTATCTCAACATTTACGGCGTCTTCCATCCTTATATCAGCCAGTACGGTCCATTGACAATGCAATACAATTCAATATCGTTATCTGAATCAGGAGCATTATTGTCGGCAATTGATTGGATAAACAATCATACTCCGGCGGGTTCAGTAATAATGGGCAGCAAGCATTTGAGAGGCTGGATGGAGCTCGAATTAAAAGGAAGAACTTTTCTGTTCGCTGATAACAACACCGGACTTTTAGACTCAAACAAGTATAGCGAATTGTACTTGTTAGAATTATATTCAAGGGAGTCAACTGAAATACCGGAAAATTATTTAGGTGCATTATCTTACAATAATACAGATTTCTCGCTTTATCATTTGAAACGGATTGATTAATTTATACTAGTAATAATTATTTCCCGTTAACCTTACTAAGGAAACAAATGAATATTGACGCGATTTCTTACGAGATCTGGGTTCAACTTTGATATTTTTCATCCATTTGCATAAATTTAGATAATTCAACAAGCTCATTGAATTCATTAAAATCAAGCATGTTATTTCTAGAATTTTTTGTTGTCCTATTTTTTTTGAGGTCTGAAAATATTGTCTTCATTGCAAATGCAGATGCATACAGACCAGAAAGAGGAAATACGACCATGCTATAGCCCATAAATTTTAGCTCATCTGCAGAAAATGTAGGAGTAACCCCATTTTCTATCATATTGGCCAGCAACGGGGCGTCAATTTTTTTAGGAATCTCTCTGAGCTCGTCTTCAGATTGGGGCGCTTCCACAAACACAACATCTGCTCCCTCTTTGTAATACATTTTACCTCTTTCTATTGCCTCGTCGAGACCCAGGGGTGCCCGCGCATCGGTTCTTGCAACTATAGTGAATTCCCTATTTGCGGAGGCCGAAAGTGCCGCTCGTAGCTTTTGGATATATTCATCAGCAGCAATTACTTCTTTACCTCGCATGTGGCCACACCTTTTTGGCCAAACTTGGTCCTCAAGAAATATTCCAGACCCCCCATATGCAATCAAGTCGTTTACTACTTTCCAAACATTAAGGGGATTGCCATATCCTGTGTCAACATCAACTATTACCGGAACATCAACGGCTCTGATTATTCTTCTGGCGTTGTCAATATTTTCACCTGCGTTTAAAAACCCAAAATCAGGCAAGCCCAACAGCGAAGCGGCAGATCCATATCCGGTCTGAAACATCGCTTCAAATCCAACATGCTGGGCGATTTTTGCACTTAGCGCATCAAAAACGCCAGGGAGAACTATGATATCATCTCTTTTTTTAATTTTTTCCTTTAATAACTTTTGATTATCTAACTTCATAACCTTCTCTTGGATTTGTAGATTTATTATTTATTCTAACCTTTGTTCATTTTCTTGTTGAGTTATTTCGTATGTACCATCCGATAGAGTATTTAATTTAATCTTGCAATTTCTACATTCATAGTAATTAATTTGCTGTTCGTGCATTATAGAGCCATTCAACCACACCATCAGTGTACCGCATTGTGGGCAATTCATTGTCATTACAGTGCATTAGTTATTTTCACTAATATTTATTCTAAATACATGTCTTTGAAATACCGATATATAGTTACATTTTAACATATTTGATAAATGTATAATTTATTGTTTTTTCGTCGTCTATTTGGCTCTGGTTCTTTAGAGTTTGTTTTTTCTGTAATTTTTGTCCGTAATCTTGCCATATCTTTCAACTATATTACCAATGCATTTTGTCGTCTTCTTAATCAAATCTATTCGGGCAAATTCATTTGGCGAATGAATTCTACTGTATTTGTAAGTACAACCAATACTCACGCATGGACATCCCAATATTTTATTAAAATACCACATTGGTCCTGTTCCAGCTGAAGATATACTTTTGATAACTTTTCCATATACCTCTTTTGCACTTGATTCGACTAATTTTACAAATTCGTCATTAAGTGGAATCCTGCATGCAGGTTCCCCACTCAAAAAATCCAATTGTATGTCACTGAATCCATTTTTGTCAAGATGTTCTCTCAATAATTTAAATTGTTTTTGTGGTATCATGTCAGGTACTAGTCTAAAATCGAGTTTGGCCATGGCAGTACTTGGTAAAACAGTTTTCGAGCCTTCGCCAATATAACCTGAAAACAAGCCGCTTATGTTGGATGTCACTCCTCCTACAAGTGCTTTCTTTACCTCCTCAATATCCTCCTGATTGAAAATGTAATTTAACCCATAACTTTTCTTGAATTCTGAAATATCGAATTCCTCCTGCCCAATACATTCGAGTTCTTCGGGTGAAAAATCCCTCACTGCTTTATTCCAATTGTCGATGGTAATCTTACCATTCTCATCGCGTATGGTCTTTAATGCGTGAACGAGTCGCCACGCTGGATTTTCAACTATTGCTGCTAAGCTGGAATGTAGATCTGCATTGGAACACTTGGCATGTAATTCCACACAAAGTAATCCTTTCATTCCAAGACTTATTACCGGTACATCATCATCATCTACATACCCAAATTCCCATATTGTTGCATCGCAAGAAAATTTCTCTTTGTTTTTGGCCAAATATTCTTCAAGATGGGAGCTACCTATCTCTTCTTCGCCCTCGACTAGAAATTTGACATTGCAAGGAACGTCCCCTGATTCTTTGAGAAAATACTCTATCGCCTTTATTCTAGTAATCAATTCACCCTTGTCATCAGAAGATCCTCTTCCAAAGATAAAATTCCCATCAATTTTACCACTAAAAGGATCATCATTCCACAATTCAATTGGTTCAGGAGGTTGAACATCGTAGTGATTATAAAATAAAATAGTCTTCGCGTTTGGATTGCTTTTCGATTTGACCTCACCATATATCAGAGGTGGGATTTGTTTCGAGCTGTCTTCTGGCCTTATAATCTCTGTCCTTATCCCTGCTCTGGACATTATTTCGGAAACTAATTCTGCGCATTTGGTAATCGTCGGCTGTTTTTGTGCAGAGACACTAGGAATTCTAATCAGCTGCTGTAACTGCGATAAGAGGACATTTATTTCTGAATCAACTCTAGATTCAATTATTGTCAAATTAGCATAAGAATCAATTGAACATGAAATTAAATATTCTGTTTAAAATACATTGTAAAAAAAGATTATCGTAATGTTCTAGAAATCTTCATGACCCTGGAGAATTTCTTGAGTATACTCTGATCTAAAACCAAAAAATGAAATATGAAATGACTAACACCGATATTGACATATTTGGATATTCCATTTATGATATCATCAATGGCTCCTACAGTCAACCCACCCGCAACTGATTTCTTGAACTGCTCTACTGTCATTTTTTCTTTCTTTAATTTTTTTATGATTTTTTTCAAGTCTTCATGTTCCCGCACGATCATACAGGGAAGTACGATTGAATATTCAATTTTTCTATTCTTTGTATTATAGTCTTTTAGTATGTTTATCTTTCTGCTCATCTCTTCAGGTGTTCCAAAATAAAGGTTATATCGGTCTGCATATTTGGCGGCAACTTTTAGCAAATATTTTTCGCCAGATCCTCCAACCATGATTGTGGGATGAGGTTTTTGGATGGGTTTTGGAAAACAGATGGCTTTGTTAATGGAATAATACCTTCCGCGAAAATTTGCCATTTCCATAGTCCATAATTTTTTAATAATTTGAATTGATTCTTCCAACTGCAATATACGAACTACATTTGAGAAGTAGGAATAACCGTAAGCGTTGTATTCATCCTCATACCATCCTGCGCCTATACCCAACTCAATACGTCCTCTGGTAATGACATCTAACGTGGATAGCATTTTTGCCAGAAGCGCAGGATTTCTATAAGAATTGCAAGTCACTATTTGCCCCAATCTTATCATTTTTGTAAAAGTGGAAAGGGCGGATAATAGAGTATAACATTCAAAAAAGTTACCCTTCGTTGGATATCTGTAGTGGGGGATAAAATGATCGTAGACATAGGCCGAATCAAAGCCATTTTTCTCTGCAGCAATTACCATATCTCTTGAATATTTGAATTGTTCTTCAACCGAAATACGTGGTAGATCATTTCTCCAGCCTTGTGGAATAACTATACCGAATTTTATTTTCGCCAACTAAATTCATTATGCATTAGAATCCGTAGTTTATAATAATTTTTTCAAGAGCCGATAGCAGTAATAAATATGTCAAATGTTTTGTTCGCTTGCGGTAAGAATTTTTATAAGTTATTGTCTTTTTACAATTATTATTGTCTTGATTTAAAAGGATCGCCATTGGCTTTACCCATGGTAGTATCGCTACCTTCTATATTTTTGGTCAAAACTCTGTCATGTCCGCTTACGTAATTGTGCCAGTTTATGTCTATTTCATTGTTTTCGTCTGGAATATAGGTGACAGTACCCGAATTAGGATCAAAATTGAGCAAGCGTCCTTCAGATGGTGGCTTTATTATTTCAAATCGTAATGGATCCTTATCCTGATCCTTAGCCTTCAAAGTAATTTCAACTTCATGAGTTGAATCTATTGATACACTTTTACCATTATCTTTTAAATTAGATTCATCGTTTGTATTTGTGTCTAGATTTACATCTACGGTAGCAATATTACTCTCAGCGCCCATGTCATCTACTGCCTTATACGTAAAACTATCTGCGGATGTAATTGTATTTTCCTTTACTAAAATTTCTGGACTGTAAGAAATTCCTTGGTTTCCGCCCAGTTTTTGAGGGGTTCCAAAATCAGAACCATTATCGCTTTTAGTATAGAATACAAAATTGTTACCTGGTGTTGTACCTTCCCAAGTTACATGTATGTCGTTACCAATTGCAACGATATCGGGATTTCCTGATCCGCCAGGATCATTACTTATGTTCTCAGTCGCACTGAATGATGCTCCATAATCTGAACTTTTTCTCAACAATATGTCTTGATTTCCAGTAACAGATTGTCCCTGCCACACCACATAGACATTGTTACTCGATGATGAAACTTCGGGATTAAATACATTTGAACGACTACTACCACTCAAACTCAGTGGTGATGAAAATGACTTGCCTCCATCAGTACTTCGAGCAAAAAGAATATACCTATCTTCCTCCTCACCCGCACTCCATACCACGTATTTGTGGACGTCGGAATTGGATTCATTAGTGCGCTGATCAAAAGCCAAGGGGGCTTGATTTGTTTGATTGTTTTCTTTCATTTCTACACTCACAGTTGCGATATTACTCTCCACACCCTTATCATCAATTACCTTGAATGCAAAACTCTCATTTCCTATGTAGTCTGTTTTAGGAACAAAAGTTAACGTGCCTTTTGTTGTGTCAAAATTGTCTAAACTTGCAGTGGTTGGGTTAGATACGATAGCAAATTGTATGGGATCATTATCATCATCCTTTCCCGTCAAAGTAATGTCAGCTTTTTCATTCACGTGAATTGATAGGTCTTGATCATAGGCAAATGGTGACTGGTTGTTTGTACTTGATTTGTTATTTTCGAGTAATTGTCTTGATGTTTGATTTTCAGCTTTAATGTTGATCTCATCTCCTGTTGTCGTAGCCGTCTGTTGGTTGGTCTCATCTCCTGTTGTCGTAGCCGTCTGTTGGTTGGTCTCAGTTACTGCCTTAACTTCAATCTCAACGCCTGCTGAATCACTTTCTGCTCCTTTATCATCAATCACTTTAAATTTGATTCCATCATCTCCCGAGTAATCCTCTTCTGGTATGTAGGTAACAGTACCCTCCGACTTGTCAAAATTATCAAGTTTTCCATGTGATGGATCTGAAACTATATCAAATTGGATCTCATCATCTTTATCATCATCATTACCTTCTAAGGTAATCTTTATTTTATCATTAGCATCTACAGACACTTTCTGATCTTCGGCTTGTGGTGCTTGATTGGTCTGTGCAAATATTAAATGATTGTCATAAAATTGAAAAGTAAAATTGATTACATTACCACTAATCAGGATTATTAGGCCCACTATCAGGCATATATTATACATTTGTGCTGCATGATAGTATTCACCCACATGCATAAAAATGTTGAAATTTGTAAAATTTGTCAATTTTAAGACTTATTGAGGCGTGACGAATATGTATGCAATAAATTTTCTGTTTAATAAGAATTCTTCTTTTTTCGTTCTTTATATGAAGAATCAGCTGTATCTGAAATAACAAATACGTACCTTATTCCACTCGTTCTCAAAGACTCATTTAACATGGAATTCATCCTTTCGACGTCATTTTTTACTTTGGATTCGGTATATCTATTGGTGCTAGCAACAACATATTGAAAAACATCATTTTGATATTTATGAATCTCGTATATAACTGCCATATTCGACAATCAAGAGATGGCCTAATCTTATTTTGGTCCAAAATTAATTGACAAGAAAATAAAACTACCTTGATTGTTTATGATATTTTTGCTTGAGTGCTTGGGACCTCAGTCCAATTGTATATATGAACCATTATTTTTAAGCCATGTTTTACAATGCTTGTACGTCGGTAATGCATCTTGTACCAGCTTCCAAAAAAGGATTGAATGGTTAAATTCAATCAAGTGAAATAATTCATGGATTATTATGTAATCAATAATGTTGATAGGAAGTGAGGATAAAAGCAAATTAAAATTTAAATTGCCCTGTTTTGAACAACTTCCCCATCTAGTCTTTTGGTTCCTTATCCTTACACTTCCGTAAGATATTGATAACTTTTTTCCATAAAATGGGACCTTGTTATCCAATATTTTCTTCGTTTGTTCCCTATACCAATCTACAAGGTTTTTTTTGTATGTACGCCTATCTTTTACATGGAATGTTATTTTCATTAGATTCTCAGATATGGTAGCGTATTGTATGTTATCCTTAACAATTTGAATCCCGTATTTTCTTCCCAGGTAAACAATTTCGTTCTTCTGAAGGGGGCCGTATTCTAGTTTATCATTCAATTTCTTATAGAATTGTATTTTTTTCAGAATCCATTTATTATTTAGATTGATGAAATTCCTAATTGATTCAAAGCCCTCGTCTAACGGGCACAGAACAGAAACGCCGTAACGATTCACCCTAATGCTTAACCTTCTACTTCTTTTACTTTTTATCAATATTACGGACACTTTAGAGTCATCAGGAAGAGTTAGTTCCAAACATGATTCAGCGCTCAAGTTACCTTGACATTAATAGGAAGAAATTGCTCACTATTTTTATTTATTGATGGGAATTTTGGAGCCGTTGCAATTCAGCTGGATCCGACAAACTAGCAGGACTGTCAAAGGTACTGGCAAGCGGTCTTATCCGAACGTGAAAGTATATATTTTGAATCCATTTCCGTTTGCGTTTATCTCAATTACGTGATTTCCATAGTTTTTATCGTTTGCAATATTGTAAAGCCTCTGACCATCAATGTTTAGCATTCCTTCCGAATCCAGATCATTCCCTTTTAATGTATTACTGATATTGTTATCTTTACCGTCCACCCTCACGTTTAACTGCCCTTTTCCACCTGCTACGATATTTACAGATTTTGCCGAGTAAGCCAGTACGATACTCCCGTTCGTGCCTACGAGCTCCATGCTGTCTGGATTGTTCTTCCATGGTCCTTTAAGGTAGATAGTGTTAGATTTCAAATTAGATACAGGTATTGTATAGTTGACAGTTTTTTCTGGACTGAATCCTTCTGTATTTCCAAGTTGATCGCTTGCATATTGATATCCAAAGTATAATTCAGGGGTTCTGATTTGATTAAAATCAACTGATTGTTTTTGAAGTGTACTCAATTTTGTTTGATTAATATCCTCAATTTGAACACCTTGATGCTTCATTCGTTCTGTCAACAATTGCCTAATGGCATTTTCAGTTTCCAAATAACCTCCTTCTCCAATATGATCATATTTAATGTATCCTTCTGAATCTACAAGGTATTTCCGTGGCCAGTAACTATTCTGATAAGCGTCCCATGTATCATGATTATTGTCCAGCAACACTGGATATTTTATTCCAAATCTTATTACGGCTTGCTTGACGTTATCTATGTTTTTTTCAAATTCAAATTCGGGACTATGAATTCCTACTATGACTAATCCCTTATCAGAATATTTTTGATTCCAATCAACAAGGTACGGCAAGGTCCTGATGCAGTTGATACAACTATATGTCCAAAAGTCAACTAAAACTACTTTTCCCTTTAGATCTAACAGCTTTGTCCCGTTTGAATTAATGTACGCAGTAATTCCCTCGAACTCCGGTGCTTTTTTAAGTTGAGATTTGTCTAGTGGTAACTCAACAATTCTAACACTACTAGCACCTTTATTTTCAGGGGATGATTTATTTAGTTCAGGATTATTAAAGTAAATTGCAAACCCTACTAAAAGCGCCACAACACCTAGTCCAGTTAACAAGGCACTGAGGTTATCCTTATTCACCTAAGATCACCTTTCTATTTTGATGATCTCGTTGGCAAGTGGAAAATTACCCAGTATACTGAGATTATTTGTAAATATCAGTATTCCGAGTATTATCAACATGATTCCCATTGCAGGATTAAAATATTTCAAATGTTTCACCATTTTTCTAATTACGCTAGTGGCCTGTGAGAAGAAAATGCTGGTTACTAAAAATGGTATTCCAAGTCCTAGCGAGTATGCCAGTAATGAATTGTATGCGGCTCCGGGCGCAGTTGCCGCCAATGTAAGAGTACTTCCCAAAATGGGTCCCACACAGGGAGTCCAGCCTGCAGCAAATGCAGCTCCAAACACAAATGATGTGATGTAACTGGTCTTGAATTTAGGAATAGAAGTAAATTTCTTTTCAAAATTAAGGCGTCTCAATCTTGTAGAGAGTATCAAGTAAACACCAAATCCTATAATAACAAGACCTCCAACAAACGTCAATACAATTTGAAAACTTACTCCTACACTCAACAAAACACTATTGAGAAATACGCCAAGAAGAGCAAAAACAAGAGAGAATCCCAAAACAAAATAGACGGTATTTAGGAAAATGTTTAATCTGGTGGATCTTTTTAGCTTGAGAGTTTGTCCTGATTGTCCTGATGAATCTTGAATTTCATTTAGCGTTGTTCCCGAAAGATACGAGACAAATGCCGGCAAAATGGGCAAAATACATGGTGAAAAAAAAGATCCTGCACCTGCAAGTGCGGAAATAACGATGCTAGAATCGACCATACTCATAATGGTTGTTTTTTTGGGTTAATACTTTTGTCCAAATTAACACCAGATTCATTACAAATCTAAAAAGTACCTTGTTTCTGTATTTCCTATTTGCTATTTGCTATGGTTACAACTTGAGTTACAAAAAGATTGGGAGTTGTAGATTTATTCTGGTTGCATTGTAATCTTACTTCTTTATTTCTGAAAGTCGCAACGCATCTAGATCCTGCTCTGTTTCCATTTGATTCTTGTTTCCGTATACTATCAGTATTCTATCGTTGTCCTTTATCACATAGTTTGCAATTGACTCAGTTTTGTTTCCATTTAAATAAAATTCCAAATTTGAATTTCCATTGCTGCAATAGCTTGTCTTATTTTCAAGAGTAAAGCAGTTATTTGAAACATTCATCCCTACGCTTCTAAAGAACTCTTCCACTGGAACTCCGGTTGCATGTCTGTGCATTGTATTGCCATCATTATGTTCGACATGGATATATTGGGACCTAACCTGGTATTGTGGCTGACTGAAATCTAGTTTTTTACCATTTATTTTGACTGCAAATGCTGCATGAACATGTTCAGAGCCAAGTGGCCCAAATTGCCGACTTGGTTTTACCAAATGTTCAGAATAAATATTTACTGCATATGCCATGATAACAAAGAGTACTATTACAGCCGGTATGATTATCATCAAATTCTTCTTTCTTCTCTTACGAGACACGGCAAAATAGCTCTTATCTTCTCGATCTTTTCTTGGGTTGATTGCCTTGTCCTTCTTTGTAATATTGTCTTTCTTTTTATTATTCTTCATTTTCACGCATCAACTAATGATTTATTGATTAGAACTTTGATGGATAATTTAAAGAAATCTTTATAAAAATTTACCAAAAGGCATATTATTTTGATAATGAAAATTAAGCAAATTACGGGCTGGTATAGATTTGCTTGAATTTTTCAGGCAATTCAGGGTTGCCGTAATCTTCAGAATACGCAGAATAAACATTTATTTTCTCTCCATGCTTAATCTCGTAACATCCAATCAACCTGATGTTATTCCTGTACTCTTCGTAAAGTGGTCTTAACTGCATAGCAAAGTTTTCAGTAATAAGTATGTGCCAGCTGTCCCCCAAGTCCATGACTCTCCTTGCCATTATTATTCCAGGACCCCAAACGTTAAGCCTG
>DATIFZ010000086.1:0-12359 GCA_035454925.1 Nitrososphaeraceae archaeon | reverse complement strand
TGATGTCAGACGAGGATGTAGCAATGAGAACAGATATCAAGCGAACTGTAAGAGGTGCGGTAAAGATATCAAAATTAATTAGAGAAAAAAGATATGATGAGCAAATAATAAAATAAAAAGAAATTTATTTTCTAACCCTTAAATACGATAATTTAATTATACTGCAAGGAAGCTATCATGTCTACAACACAATTTACCTCAGCATCCCGTGGTCAATACAGCGCTAAGGGTTATTCAGCTACAAGTGCGACCTCGCAGCTTGCTCCAACGGTTATATCAAGGCGTGAGCCGGGCGATCACGATGTTCAGATTGAAATTCTCTTTTGTGGTATCTGCCATTCTGACTTGCACCAAGTCCGAAATGAGTGGAGCGTGATGCCTACTGTCTACCCCTGCATTCCGGGACACGAGATAGTTGGTAGAGTCACGAAGGTCGGCACTGCAGTCACCAAGTTCAAGCCCGGAGACCTTGCGGCGGTCGGCTGCCTAGTTGACTCCGACGGCTCATGCCCTGATTGTCAAACTGGTCTTGAACAATTCTGTTCCCACTTGACTCTTACCTATAATTCGCCTGATATCTACTTAGGAGGCGTTACCTATGGAGGATACTCCGACAGTATAGTTGTTAAAGACCATTTTGTTCTTCATGTTCCACCTAACCTCAATCTTTCCGGGGTAGCACCACTCCTCTGCGCTGGAATCACAACCTACTCGCCATTGCGACACTGGGGCGTTACTAATGGTAAGAAAGTAGGGGTAGTTGGTCTTGGTGGACTTGGACACATGGCTGTGAAGTTTGCACATGCACTTGGTGCTTATGTAGTTGTATTTACTACTTCAGAGAATAAGAAGGAGGATGCAGTTCGCCTTGGCGCTGACGAAGTTATCATATCCAATAATAAAGACCAGATGAAAAAACACACTCGTAGTTTTGACTTTATACTCGATACCGTTTCAGCTGAGCATGATCTGAACGCTTACATACAACTTCTCCGCCACGATGGAAACATCACCCTTGTCGGCGCCCCAGACAAACCTTATGCCCTATCAGCATTTGGACTTTTATTCCAACGCCGCAGCATCTCTGGTTCGCTCATAGGGGGACTCGCCGAAACTCAGGAAATGCTTGACTTTTGTGGTAAACATAACATTACAGCAGATGTAGAAGTTATCCCCATCCAGAAGGTAAATGAGGCTTATGATAGATTGCTCAAGTCAGATGTAAAGTATCGGTTTTCTATAGATATGGCGTCTCTTAAATCTGAGTAAAAAGACATCCCAACTCACTGGCATTTTGTTTGTTTAGTATTTGTTACCCGGTTTTCTATGTTCGCATATCCTAGGATAGTAAACTTCCTTTAGGGCGAGTAAATCAATTTCTATTTTCTCATGTTGAGTGTTCTGTGAGCCACTTACCCACTTCTGGCCATAGTTTTTTGTGTGCAGTACCACTAATACACAATCCAACATGTCCAGTTGGAAACTCTAGTGTTTTTTTGTCTGTACTGGAAATTGCATCAGTGATTGTTCTGCTAGACTCTGCCGAAACCAGATCATCTTTTGTTCCGACTATGTTCAGAACAGGCATGTTAATTTTTTTCAGATCAATAACATCTTTCCCGACTATCATTTTCTTTTGGATTAGCAAATTATTTTTGTAAATATCGTTGATGATTTGCTCAAATGCCTTGCCAATTATTGGAACACTGTCATATAGCCAAGATTCTACTGCCATAAACTGTATGATTTCTTCTGGGCTTCGAGGTTGGCTAAAATAAATTTGATACTTTAATAGAGCCTCCAATGGATTCCGCATAAAGAACGCAATATTGAGAAACGAAGACGGTATGTTTCCAAAAACCCGTACAAATCTTTCTACATCCAGAGTTTTTATCCACGATTCTAACACCGTGGGTAATTTACCAAAATCAACTGGAGTTGCATGCAAGATCAAATTTTTTACCTTTTCAGGATGTAATGCAGAATAAATTAGCGAGAGAATCCCTCCCCAGCAGTATCCAAACAGAGTAACGTTACTAGAACCAGTAATCTCTTGTAGTTTCTCAACTGCATTTTCAACATACTGATGTGCATAGCTTTCAAGAGTCATATTTTCATCCTTAACTGTGGGCATTCTCCAATCCGTAGCGTACACATCAAAGCCCAGATGTTGGAAATATCTAATTACACTTGTCTGTGGTAGCAAATCCAAAATATAATGTCTGTTGATTAAAGAACCTACCACTAGTATAGGAGTCTTGAACTTTTGTCGTGAGGGTGTCTTGTAATGATGCACCTCAAATCTTCCCTCCATTGGAATTACTTCAGATGCTGTCCTATTAACAATATCACGAATTGGTTCTGCCATCAAATCTAAATTATTCATAAATGTTTCGAGATATCTGTATGATTTGTCATGGCTGAGAACAGGTGCCAATTCAGTATAAGAAGTTATAAAGTCTGATAATGATTTGCAAAATTCTAGTTTCCTTAACCTGCTTTTTAATTCACTATCGAAAGTATATCGAAATTTATCTTGGATCTTTTTACCATTTTCTTCTTCAAAACCAGAAATAGACTCAATTGCTCTAGACCATGAATCAAATAAGGATAATCCATATTGTATTTGGAAATTAAACCATTTTATTGTGAAATCTCGATAAATAGAAAATAAATTAAAATGTGGTAGTGGTCCTGAATTTGACAATTTAGGTATATTTGAGAATTGACATAATATTACTATATATACATAGAAATGACAATTCGTCGGGTTGTAAACCAAATTTGACCATCTTTTTGGATTCATTATAGTGGAAGTAACTAGTGTCGGATTCAGTGGGAACCACGTGGATTTTCACTAACATTAAATCTAGTTGAATGCTTTTTTTAAATACCTGACTGGTATTATAATATGGTATATTAGGTCATCAAGGATACCGTGCTATAGCATGGTGATTCCTATCCTCAATAGCAACTGAACATACCACTGACATCCATTTATATTGTATAAATCTCATTTTGTCTGAACCGCTTTGTTGTAGTATTCTATGTTGTCCTGATAAACTTCTATTGCTTGAGTTGGACATGCTCCAACACACGCCATACAGCAATTACAATCATTCTCACGAATAGGATCAGGTTTGTCGGTATAGTCCGTACGGCCGCTCTTGTCTCTATATTCTCCTATCCCCGCACTGGTTATATTTGACATTTCAACAGCCGGAATATTATGCTCTGTTCTATACCATTGAAAGACGTGTAACCGACATTCTTCTATACAAGCTCCACAAGCTATACACGAATCCCAATCTACAGCCACTATCGTCCCATGTATTCCTAATGGAAGATACGGTTCTCTTCTTTCTTTATATGATTTTTGAACTAGCTCGTCTGTAGATGATTCTCCATCGTTTTTTCCAGGTCCCCAAACTAAATGATGTTGCTTGCCATCCACATGCTTGTGTATGCCGACTACACGAAGCTTCCTCGGAAAATTCCGGTCAATGGGCATAGATATCATATTCTAGATCTGTATTAAAGAAGTTGGAATGCAGTGCAATCATTTGCGAGTTATAAATTAATATTTTTTTGCTCAGATGAATAAGAATATAGTTTTAGAATGTATTCAAAATTATCTACGAGTTGCTCAGATTCGAACCTTCCAAGTTCTACCAACCTAGTAATCAATTTTTGAGAAATAAATTTGAGAGCTAAATTTATCAGCTGAGCTAGACTACTTGTTCCTGTTGGTAAGATTTAGGGTAGAACAACAACAGCATTAGCATTGTATGCAATTAGGACATTGATAGGGAGAAACACTGGATTGGTATTCATCTTGTGTGCAATTGCAAATTGAGCATTTCATATATCCATCGGAATATTCATTACAACATATATTAAAAATTTAGATTCAATCAAAACATTTACTTTACATCACAACCAAATTAACCATATGTTCGGCGATGCAATGATCAATATGACTGCGGGTATGCTCTTGGGAATGGCTGTCTTAGGATTAATCTCAACTTACATCTCTGTAAGCACCACACATGCTCAAATTGAGATAACTACTGATGAGAAAATAACGCCGTCGATATTTAATGAGACTAAAAGTCAAGATGCTCAGCCAAGACCTAATATATTATATTCTGCATTAAATAAGAACACCATAGTCGGTGAAATGCTTAATAATTTTAGTTACCCTATTGAATTAGTTCGCATAACAGCAACAGTATATGACAAGAATGACGTTATTGTTGCGACTGGAGATAAATACGTTAACGATTACCTAGTAAAACCGGGAAGCAGGTCTGGATTTGATATCTTCTTAGATGAAACATTACCCAGTAAGAGTAAGTATACTCTTACAACTAGTTTTGAAAAATCAGAGGACGATAAACCTGAGGTGTTACAATTGAGTGTAGGCAAAAGTTCTAAGAGCTCAAACAATTTTAGAGTCCTTGGAGAAGTAATGAACAAAGGTAAAAATGATGCCAATGCTGTGAAGGTGTCAGCAATATTTTACGACGAAAAACACAAGGTGACGGATACAGATTACGTTTTTACAAATCCCGACATAATTAGTCCGAACAAAAAAGCACCATTCGAATTTTCATTTTACACAGATAATCCTGAGAAAATTAAATCTATGGCGTTTAATGTTCAGAGTGACGAGTATTCTTTAATGACAAATATCGGTCAAAACAAAACAAAATCACTAACATAGCAGTCGAACCAAATTTGCAAGCGTAGCTATTGCGACAGCTTCCAGAGACTCGTTTGTCAAATACTAAAGTCTTCGGACGTCGGTACCCACGACGCTATCGGTTTTAAATTGGGATTCTTGACTGATTTATTGAATTAGGCTTCAATTTTTCCTTTTCTGATCCAATTCACAGTTTTTTTAACCCAAATTAGAGTCGACCAGGCCATACCCCAGCCTCCGGTAAAGACAGCACCAAAAATTAGCCCGAGCCAGCTAATTTGAGCTACATGGTGGTAATAATAGGAGTCGGGAGGGAAATTTCCCATCAGTGCACTGAATGTAACCTCATACTCATCAGAATTTCTATTAACTCTAAAAAGGTAGTCACCAGTTGAATTGAATTGTATCGTAGTATACAAGGTATTGCTAAATTCCTTTTCGAATAAAACTTGTCCATTTGAATTCGAAATGGTCGCCCTCAAGTCAACATCTCCTAAATCCCTATAGTAGGCTGGTCCACTGTATACTGCTATGGAGAATGGTTTATTTATATCTAAAATATTAAATTTGTAGTTGACAGAACTATTTGTATCGTTAAGTGTAACATCTCTTAAAATGCTATTCTCTTCAACTATATTTAGATTATTGCTGCCTGTGAACATCACTATCATTGCGAAAAGAAATAACAATGCTCCTATGTTTAATAAAATCCACGCGTTATGCATCAAGCTTTACCTCTTTGTTTCTGTTTCCGTATTTTACTGCACTCTGCAATAGCCAGATGTATCCAAGCCGTCAATTCATTTTGTACCTCGTATAGATAACTGGTCAAGGAATGTTCGTCGTGCTTTGAAAATTTCATTATTGCTTTTCTAGCCTTCTGTTCAAGTTTTTTCTTTCTGAACAGCTTGTTTTCAATATGGGTTGTTAGCGAGGTTTTAAGAAAAAAATAGCGCTCGGTAATTAATGTTATTTCAGGTATATGAGAGGTCATGATTAAGTCTTCTTCAGCCACAACAGCCGCCTCCTCCTCCGCAACCACCAGAAGCTCCCACACCATCTCCCGCACCAAACCCCGCACATCCTCCTCCAACTACACCAACATATTTTTTTTTACCAGATTTTGATGATGATTCGGCTATACTTCCCACAGTTCCGATATATAGTAAAACTAACATCTTGGCAAAAAATCCCTCGCCGCAGATAACAGCAAAAATTATCGAAATTCCCAAGAGTAGAAATCCAAGGAGGATTGTACCTTTTAATATGACATCTTTTACCACTTTGTCCTCGGTCTTTTTGTAGAATGCATATCCTACTATAATCATGACCGGACCAAAGAGTAGTGTCTCTATCTGAGCATAGAGTATACTACTATAGTATTGTATTACGAGGCCCACAGAGATAAGGACAGAGACTGATATGATAATACTCCATGCTATATTTTTTCTTTCAATTCGTACGTAATCGACATTCTCATCTGGAGATTTAAATCTCCATATTTGTGGTAACGATCCAAAGCACCTTTCATATTCTTTATAAAAAAATTCTGTGCTTTGTTTTTTTTTGTATGGGAAAAGGGGGTCTACTCCATGTTTTGAGCTGACATTGGGTTCATGATGTATGTACTCTCCAAATACGGTATTACAGAAGATTCTATACTCGTTAGTGAATAGGATGAATGTATGCCATACTTCATCCACCAATTCACTGACCATTTCAACACCTGCGCCTTTTCTATTGTTAATAACTAGGATTGCAATGTATTTCTTGAATTCATTAAGAATCTCTTTAAGTTGCACATCCGTCATATTATCAAATGGTCTTTTTTGTTTTAGCCGTTCGACAAGTCCTGATGGTATCTGATATTTGTCCAATTTAGAAAGTGACCTAAGAGTCTTGTCAGAAAGATTAGAAGTTATTTGTTCAGAGATGTTAAAAGATTTAGGTGAACCCCTGCAAACGGCTTGTGTTCTCGTGATGACTCCCTTTTCGTTAGGGTCTATCACATATAATATATGAAGAAATAATATTTAAAGTTCCCGGTATTAGAAACAGGTTACTTTCATTCCATAAATTTTGCAAAAAGTTTACTATGCATCAATTTTATTACTACCCTCCCTCTTTGATTGGTCATCCAAGTGTTTTATACCATATTGGAGAATACATCATAAGACAAAAGAACTGGTGGGCTTGATTGCTTTTGTTTTTTAAGCAATCAAATCAACCCTCCCACCTTTTCTCCGTTTAATCGTATCTTGCTACAATGCTAGTCAAAAAACTTATCTGGTATGTTTACCATATATTTAGAAATGTCAACTGCAGAAGTAAAGCCAAAAAAACTTAGATGTGAGATATGTGCAAGGATTTTTGAGACTCCAGAAATGTTGAGCTATCACATGTCCGTGGAACATAGTCAAGATAAGAGACCGCCTACTGGCATCTCGTAAAATGCGATTATACCTTTCCTGCGAGGAAAAAGAGAGTCGAATGAAAAATAACGATCAATAATGAATTGATAAAACTTTTGAAGAAGCAGATGGAAGTTCCTAAGGCTAATTTCTACGAGAGGAAATTAACTACTTTTTCTACGGTTAATTTTAATAATCCTTCTTTTGACCTCTGGAGAATTAGTGACATAACCGCGCATAATGATGTCATTCAATGAGCCACCAGATTCAAGATTGAATTCCAGGATTTTCATATTCGAAATTACAAAGCCCGTCGTCATCGACACACTTCCTCCTCCCGAACCGTTTTTATCTCCTGGCAAAGAAGACGCAAATATTACATTCCTAATTTCCTTTTTAGGTACCTTCAAGATAATTCTAAATGTTTGAAGTTTGTTCACTTCTCCGGAGTTGTAATTCCAGTCTACATCTGTTACGACCAGTACCTTGCCTTGAGGAAGGATAAAGTCGTCAACTGTTCCATCAGGAAGAATTCTATAAAATGTCCATGTAACCGATGAGTCATCTTGAACTGTACCATAACACCCTAGGATTACATGAACGCTTATTGGTTGTCCTAAGTGAGAGTCTGACATAGAATTAACAGTCTAAGCATCCCTTAAATGAATATCGGATAATATCACATATAAAGTTCCTATCTAATAGTAATACAAATTTGTATGGGACTATAGAAATCAAACTTAGAACCTAGCATTCCAATTTTGACCAACAGTTCTTTCTTTTTGAACCAAACCAATAAGACATCTCCATACATGGCAATATCCATTTATACATGATCTCCTATACCTATTTGGATATTGAATATAATAAAGCTAAAAAACGTTTTCACACTACTGACAATTTCGTCTGTTATTGCTTTTGTGATGTTATCTACTGCAACTAATTCTTGGGCAAGTGAAACATCCAGATCACAAAATGATGATTCAGATAATCAATCTAATTCTGTAACAAATGCGAATAAGGAAATTTCTAGATCACTAAATACCAATAGAGATACTTCAAACAACAATAATCAATCTAGAACAGAAATAGAAGTTACAAAGGATATTCTTACTGTGGGAAAGGCAAAGCTATCTGTAATACTTAAGGTTGCAAAAACAAGTGGAGCAGCTTTTATAGCGAGCATTGAAGGAAATAATCCAATGCCTTCAAGTTTTGCTCTTGGTGTTGCAAATCCCGTTGTAGAGCTTTATTCCGGAGATTACAATGTTAAAATAGAGTATCAAGACGATGGCCAAGGGCCCGTAGAACAACACGATATAATTCTATCTGATGACTGTAGTGGTAAGATTTCTCCAGGAGACCATAAAACATGTGAAGTTGAAATTTATTTATGGCCTCGCATCGTCGTTTATACTCATGTTACCGGAGAGGGAGCCAAGGCATCGGACTTTACTATAGAAGCGATAGGAAATAATCCATTTCCACCAAAATTCCCAGGAAATGAAGAAGGTACTATTGTGCAGATGAAGTATGGTGAGTACGGAGTTCATTTTACTCCTGTGGATGGATATTTTGCTGACTATAGCACTACTGCGGAAAATCCCTGTTTCGGAAAAATTGAAGATGACGGCAGTGGTTTTGCTCCAGTTACTCCCAAGGCATTTTGCAACGTTACAATTGACGTTTCAAAATTAAAGGTAATTGTTAAAGTCAATGGTGGTCCTACACCAGTTTCGAGTTTTAAATATAATATAAAGTCTAATGATGTCAATGTCAATGGACCACTATTGGACCCCAAAGTTTACACTGGAAATTCTCAAGGTACACAGATTCCAATAGGACCTGACGCATATTATACTGTCCAAATGTTACCATTTAATAACTACGATGCTAGCAAATCTGGAGAATGTGACAACGGACAAGCCGAATTAGGAAAAATTAACATATGTACTGTGACGATGACTTACAATGTTGAGCAAGATACTTGTAATACAGAGATCAACGAGCAAGGAAAACCAGTAAAAGTTTGCTAAAAACTTTCAACCAATATTTTATATTTTTTGTTGAAAATTAGATAAATGGTGAAATTACGTTGGCAACAGTAAGTAATTTAACCTAAGCAAATTTGCAGGTCCTCCCCGTCGGAATTCGTATTGTTAACAATTCGGATCCAAAACTAATTTTACTATCAAATACTTTATTTTGTTTGATTTGTTATATTCCTTAACATAATATGAAGTTCAGAAAAATTGTTGAAACGTCAATATATTCATCTCATTTAGAAAAAATGAAAAAATTCTATGTTGATAAATTAGGCTTGGAGCTAGTCTCTGAACAGAAAGGTAGGCATGTTTTTTTAAAGACGGATAAAAATATGCTTCTCATTTTTGCTCACGAGGTAACTGCTACTGAAAAGGAGACCAGTCATGGTGCAACTACTCCACCTTCGATGGTTCATTTCGCCTTTGAAATCGAATCAGACGAATATGAGGCAGCAAAGGATTTGCTAGAAAAAAATAATATACAAATCGAAAAAGAAATAGTTTGGGAAAATGATAATAGGTCTAAATCAATTTATTTTCGAGATCCATCTGGCAATCTTGTGGAATTTATAACAAGAAATTTCTGGGATGTAAGTGAGTAATTTTGAAATTACTATCATTACTAATCGTTCGGTATAAAATCACCTCTTCTATCTAAATGTGGATAGCCGTCAAGATAAGCTGTCTTTTGAACCAGAACATAGTTTTTGTTCAAAGTGCCAAGCTGATAGGTTATAGCTTTGTAACTTTATTCAAACCTTTTCTGTGAAGCACGGATTAACTTGTTTATCTATCATAATCTGATCCCTTTCTGAGTATAATCGAAAACAAAAAAAGTGAGGGGAAGCGGAGACCGCCATTTGACATTACTTCCTATCATTTTATCTATCTACTTTATGCACCAGCATTTGGTAGGACCAAAATCTGGCCAACCATGTTTGGCAGGTGTACGTGGCAGATGTAAGTTATGGTCCCAGGCTTGTCTGCTACAAATGATACTGTGTGGATTTGTCCTCTCATAAGTTGAAAGGTATCAACTCCTTCGACACTAACCACGTGATGTGCTCCTTGTACTCCTATGAAGTGTAGGGTAACTTTATCACCCTGGTTGACGACTATTTGGTCTGGAGAGAATGTGAACGATCTGAAGTCCCATGCTCCGACCTTATTGGGTTCAGTTATCCTGAAACCTCCACCCTGCGGGATAGTTGAATTTGCGGGAGGCTGTTCAGCTGGGTGCAGTGGAGTGTTTTGAGGACATGTGTCACATTTTACACCAGGATTTATGTTTGTGTTTCCATCAAGATGTACCGTATTTATCCAGAATTCCTTATTTCTTGACTGGTTTGGAATTACCGTCTTAAAGATCGTCGCAGGATTTTTTCCTGAAGTTGCACTAGTTACACTTGCACTTGTTGCAGCGGAGTAATTTTCTGCTAATGCCTTCTGTAGAGTTTGGCCGCTAATTCCTGTTACTACAGAGCTCGCTGATATAGCAGCCATGATGGCTACTGCAATCAGCCATGTTTGTTTTGATTTAAGTTTTTTGTGATTCATTTTGGTGCAGGTTACTTATTCTACTTTTTAATATAAATGGCCAGACAAGTCTGAATTTTGGATGTCGGATGTGGATTTCGTAGATCCATTTTTAAGTTCCAATGTATATCTTACACAAACTCGATTAAGAATGAGTAGGGTAATCTAGAAAGTTGATACAAATCCAATATCACTTAATTGATGCGATCTTTTATTTTGCGGCATTTATAGTTCCAATCTTCTTCATTTTGAAGTCAACAAATCAAAAGATTGGAAGTGATGCTCTTGTAAAATTGATGATATTATTAGCTAGTTTTATGATAATTCAATTCATTTATCATGTTGCCGGTATGCTTGATTTAAAGATACTCTCAAAGGGAATTCTTGAACCATTGTCCGCAATAGCAATGACAATATTCGCAATTTTCTATTTCTTTTCAATAAAAAAGATCAATAAAGGAGAGGAAGCGGAGAAGGTTAGTACGTGATTTGATTCTAGATTTTAGTGCCGAGACCATTCCATACATGTCTATTATTACATCAATTCTTTTTTCGATATCCTTGATTTTTTTTGGATGGTCTTCAATTAAATCCAAGAGTATCAAAGCCTTTCAATTTCAAATATCACTTTTCATAGGACTCTACATCATAGGAGAACTATTTGAAATCAAACAGATTAGCACATTTTTGAGTTTGCCAGATGGATTGGGCTCACAGATACATACTGGTGTTACAATTTTTCTGACCATCGTCATATGGTTGCGATTATATTATTCTGAAAAAGGTATCAAAAGCCTAGCAGATGAACCACCAGCCAGCAACTAGTATAGACAACTGTCGTTATCATACTAAATAATATTATTCCATTGAGAGAAAATTTTTCATAACTTTTTTTAAGGCATTAACATTTTCTTCTGCTTCTACAAAAACGGTGCCGTCCTCTTCGTACTTGACAGAAATAGAACGAAGGGCGGAACGGACCAGGCTGGATTTCTTGCCATCTGGTGTAATTTCAAATCTATCAACTACGAGTAGTGACTGGCTTAATAGCCATTTGGTCTTCCTGTATGCAGTAGTATATGCAATATTTCGCTCTGTCATAATAGACCTTATGGATTTTGACTCATCCGTAACCGAATTCATTATCTTCATCATATCCTCGTCAGCCAGAGCAGCAGTTATTGCTTTTTTTATCTTTTGACTTGAAATTATCATTATTTTTATCGGATTTAGTATTAATTGGTGCGGATCTAATTATTTATTTATTTATTTTATCCTGCTTATTTTTACTACCTAATTAGAAAATATACATCATCTACTTCATTGCTTGATAATAATAACTATAAACGGAAAAATCAAATCATAAATAAGATAACAATATATTAAATCATTAATACGGAATCAAAACATACGATACTGCAATGCCTTTTTTGTGGCATACCCAATGTAGATTTACTTTCTGGTCTGGATGAGCCTAGAGATTTACCTCACTTTATACTTGTGTTTTTGAATAGTAGGATATGTTCCAGTAACTACCAAGAATTTCACCGTCTACATCAAGCCTGTCGGTAACCTTATCTATTTGAGAATTTATCTTATGCATATCATAACTCCAAACTGCTATGATTCCATCTTTTTTCCAACTCTTTTTACATTATAGTA
>DATIFZ010000085.1:0-55786 GCA_035454925.1 Nitrososphaeraceae archaeon | reverse complement strand
AATTAGTTTGTTTTTATGAACAATTAACGGTTGCCTTTGGTTAGAGTATCCAGAAGAATTCTTCGCTTTAATTTGTCACACGACTATAAGGATGGCCATGAATCAATCGACATAAACAAGTTCGTCTATGGTAGAAAAATTTAATATAGTTGTGAAAAGTGCAACACTTCATTTACTACATGGAAAGCTTTGCATGAGCATAAAGTCGAAAATCACTCATACTAAGCGCTTAGATTGATTATTTAGTTAGAATCTTTGTTGCAGGAGTATTCGCAACTGACGATTCTATTTCCTTTAATCTATCAAGGAATCCCTCATTACTACGTAACTCTTCATACGAAGAATCTGAACGGAGTTTTTCCAAAATCGCAATTATATCGTCATTGGTTACGCCGTGTTTTTTATCGTATTCGATGTATCGTAATATCTTTACAATTCCTCCATATTTGTAATGCATCTTTTTTTGATACCTTGTTGCGTCAGGAGACAGACCCTTGACATGCTTAATGACTGTGTTTTCCATATGTTTAATATGCCAATCTTTCATGGGAAAATTATTTCGAGTCAAAAGAATCAATAATATTTGTATCAAGGGTTATATAATATATTATTATTTTACCCCAGATCTTTCGTGGAGGGGCATAGACATCACCTGTTGTTATGTCAACATCCTGAAATAGCCATGACAAGTGCAATAAATAACATACAAGAACTATTAAACAGCATTATTACTAATAGGGATATCATTAAGTTTTGCGGAATATTCTATATTGACATAGAGTCCATTTTAAAGATCTTTCAACTACGAGAAACTTGGCGATAGAGTTTGCAGCAAAATAGTATGAACGCATCACATCAAGCAATACGATAGAAATAGATTATTTTCCTCTAAATAAGTAATTTAGTTTTTTAGTTAATGACAGTAATCTTTAATCATCGAATTCAGGAAAAGTTCTATGCACACTGTTTATCCTGTCAAATACCGTTATCGTCCACACTAAAGAGACTCTCGAGAATTAGTCCATTGTATGTATTGAGAATATTGAGAATGCGTAGATTTAATACTCAACGGTATGCAAAAGTCTCTGCAATATTGGAGATAAATGGGCACTTAATCGCAAGAAAATTTTTTTCTTCAAGGAACGCATCAAGCTATGATAGTATTGTTCGATTTACGACGTTCTATAAAGACTCAACTTGGAAGAAAGAGATGGTACGCTTTATTGGTGGTAAAAATAAGATAATTCTTGATTTAGCTTGCGGTACAGGTATCCTTTCAACATTCATCCCAAATGGAACAGCCAATTCAAGAATTATTGGATCTGATCTTACATTTGGCTACCTGAGACTAGCGAAAAAGAGGCAAAGCTACGTGTTACTGACCAATTCTCTGGCAGAATTTCTTCCTTACAAAGACAATAGTTTTGATGTCATAATCTCGTCATATTTGGCTAAATACGCAAATTTAGCTGCAATGGTAAAGGAACATTGGCGAGTTTTAAGAAAAGATGGTATCATCATAGTACACGACTTTACATACCCTACTGCTAATCTGGTAAGAATATTATGGCATGTATATTTCCGCATCTTGAATCAACTTGGCAAAGTGATTACTTCCTGGCAGGAGGTGTTTTCTAATCTTGACAAATTAATTCAACTAAACCCTTGGGTAAACAATCTTGTTAGAGAGCTTGATGCAATTGGGTTTAGATCTATATCAAAAAATTATTACACTCATGGTACTTCTGCTATAGTCAGGGCGATAAAGTAGTGAAAGAACACGTTTCCCGTCTTAACGAATGGTATGTTCCAAAATTTGGCCCTCTGAAATTTAGAATTTTTGTAGGAATGCTGTTTCTTCCATATACTGGAATGTGCATTTCTTTTTCAATAATCGGATCTTTACTTTCACCAGGAACAATATACTGGGATAGGATAGTCGCAATAATCCTGATTTACTTTACTGCTTTAGGTATTTCCGCACATGCTGCAGATAGTATAGGTTCTAAAAAAAATAAACCATGGGGTAATTATTTTTCTAATCTGGAATTGTTAATTCTGATTATTAGTGGATTAGTAATAGCCTATGGCATTGGTATATACTACATTATTTTTTTTGTTCCATTATTGCTACCGATAGCAGTTTTGGAAGGATTCTTCCTATTTGCATATAACTATGAGTTGTGGAATGGATTTTTTCATAATAACATGTGGTTTTCAATATCGTGGGGCAGTTTGCCACTATTGGCCGGATATATAATGCAAACAAATTCTCTGTCGTATACAGCGTTATTAATATCGGCAGTACCTTTTCTTATCTCCTATACCGAGATAAAATTATCTCGAAAATATAAAGTGCTTAAGCAAATTCATCTATCTGAATCCAAAAGCATTGAACTCGGACTAAAAATCATCAGTACATCTACAATAATATTTGCAATTGCATTCTTAATTCTCAGAGCCCTTCAGATCACTTTTTAATTTTCTAATACCTTACCAAATCATCATGCATCGTGTGTATCGAATCAGCAGTCTTCAGTCCTTAACAAGTAAGGATGTTTCAAGGCTTGAATCTATTGCAAATAAGAAATTTAATATTGTCCAAAGAATACTGTTAGTTGATTTAGGAAATACTCAACAACTCTTAGAGGCAATAAATAATACAGAAACAAGAGTAAGGGTAATTTCACAGCGCGAAAAAAAAGGTGTTATTGTGCGCAAGTCAACAATACAAACTTCAACCAATAAGATCCTAGCATATGCTGATTCTAAAATATATTGTAAATATTTACCATCTAAAATACTATCACAAATTCGTGATTGTAAAATAGGTATCGGCAAGATACTTCTATACCATAAGGTAGATATTTTCAAGAATATTAATGAAATAGGTTACGTCCCAAGAGTACACTTATTTAAAAAATACTCGCTTTATCATAATGACAATCTGATTTGCACGATAACAGAAATTTTCCCCTTCAGGATAATTAAATCGGTTTGAAAATAGTTTATCCCTTGTCTAGTTACATAATCTGAATATTAAACTTCAATAAGACATTTGGTTTTATATACAAGATCATTTAAGTAGGTAAGCCTAAGCATTCTAGTTTAATGAATTCAAGATTGGCATTAGTTTGTACTGTAGCAGCTACATTATCATTTTTGATAATCGAGCTCTACACAATATCAAATCAGAATGGTAGCATTTAGGCAGGACAATTTAACTACCCTGAAAAATGAAACTTCCTCTATGGCTACGATGAATGCAAATATGTCAAGTGGAGGCAAGATACCGTCACTATCAACACCAGGGGGAGAAAGCATTCTATGTATTAACTAGCGAAATTGAAGGCGTTGATGAGGAGAAACTTAAAGTTGCAGGAGATGCGTTCTCGGTAAATACACTTGCTGCAAACAAGGATGACAAAGTGACAGTTCATTTCTACAATATAGATCCGGTGAAAGAGGAAAGACATTCATTGACAATCGGCGATCCATATGCGGTAAATATTGACGTAGGATTCGCTGAAAGTGGTAATGCTGCATTTACAGCAGACAATGTAGGTGTATTTCCATTCCATTGCAAATATCATCTACCTGTAATGGAAGGACAACTCGTCGTATTGCCATAAGTTCATTATTTTTTTTTCAGCACCTTTTTTTCATTTCTTATTTTCATTGTTGTAAGTTTCGACCTTCCATCATTATGTCCGTAGATCAAGATATGAGCCTGTGATGTTAGTTCGATCCAGCAAGGAACAAAAATTTCAAATCATAAATACAATCTAGTTGTATAGCTTGTGATTGAAATCCCGCTCCGAATCAAATAATATCCAGAAATATGATCTTATAGTTATTGGAAGTGGCGCTGGGCTTGAAGTTGCACACGCAGCAGCACAAAGTGGCTTGAAAGTTGCTATTGTAGAAAAAAGCAAAATGGGCGGAACTTGTCTAAATAGAGGTTGTATTCCATCTAAGCTTCTAATACACAGTGCAGACATAGTAGAGACAATAAAGACAGCTCATCTGTTCGGCATACATGTTGAAAAGTACTCCATTGATTTTCAGAAAATAGTCAAAAGAGTAAATAATCTTATAGATTCAGATTCAAGCGATATAAGAAACTCTTTTGATAATTCTGAAAATCCAAGATTATTTACTTCTGAGTGCAAGTTTGTTGCTGAAAAAACTTTATCAATAGGTGAGGAGAAAATTTATTCTAACAAAATACTAATTGCCGCAGGAACCAGGCCCTTTATACCACAGATTAAGGGCTTGGAGACAACAAATTACCTTACAAGTGACCAAGCTCTTCGACTTGACAGACAGCCTCAGGTCCTCACCATCATAGGAGGGGGATTTATAGCGGCTGAGCTTGGGCACTACTTTGGATCTCTTGGAACAGTAATCAACATCATCCAGAAAAGAAAATCTTTAGTACCAAATGAGGATGAGGAAATATCAAAAAAATTCACTGAAATCTTCTCTGCAAAATACAACGTACATTTGGAGTGTTCACCTGAACTAGTAACTAAGAAAGGTGACAAATTTGTTGTACTTGCAAAGAGTTCAGGATCTAATAAAACTTTGGAAATTGAATCTGATCAACTATTATTAGCAACAGGACGTGTTCCAAATTCCGATACCCTTGATTTACCAAAGACAGGAGTTCTCGTCGATGAAAATGGATTCATTAAAGTTGACAAAACTCTTGCAACCAACGTAGAAGGTATCTTTGCATTGGGTGATATAATCGGCAGGTATCAATTTAGGCATAGCGCAAACTTGGAGGCTCAATACGCGTTTTACAATATATTCAATCAAAGGAAAAAAATTCAAGTAGATTATATCGCAATGCCGCACGCAATTTTTAGTTCTCCTCAGCTTGCAGGAGTTGGCTATACAGAACAAGACTTGAAAAAGACGAGTAAAAAGGGATACGAAAAATCAATCTACCGCTATATCGATACTGCGATGGGGAAGGCAATTGAAGAAAGAGAGGGATTCGTAAAATTTTTGATTAGCAAAGAAAACAGAAAAATTCTTGGATGCCATATTATTGGAAGTCAAGCTTCCATACTGATTCATGAAGTTCTTGTGGCAATGAAAAGCGGTGACGGGAGTATTGATAATATCTCAAAAACAGTTCACATACATCCGGCACTTTCAGAAGTAATTTCAAGAGGGGCAGTTACAATTTGAGTGGAGATTGCCTTTTGTTTACCCAATGGTTCAGTCTAAATTCATTGCTACTATACCATGCTACTAATTTGGATTGAATTTGGGGAAATCCTTTTTTAATACATTTTTCAAAGATAGATTGTGGTAACAAAATTTAGAAAAAATAGAGCTAGGTTATCCAAGAATTCAGAAAAAATAAAATATGCTTCAATTGGCAGTGGTAATGACGTTGCAATGACTTTGTTCTACATACTATTGAACTAGTTACCAATATTTTTTTTACGTACTCCAAAAGTATGATATTTGTATTTATGTAATTAACTAACAAGTGCAATGTCCATCATTACTGCCATAAATTGAAAACACTATTATCCTATTTTACGCATAAACTAATGTGACAAGTAAGGGCAAGCTCCACAGAGCTCAAAACCTAAATCACCAAATTAATACAAAGAAAAATCAAAAAGAAACTTCTAATATTAAATTGCTTGATGAGGAGAGCGAATTAATTAAGAGAAAATTAGAGGCTGTAAAGGCACGAAAGAGAACTCGAGGACCGTATAGAAAAAGTCACGTTAACTAGTACGCATCGTTACTTGTATTAGTTTCACATATCTTTTTGACAAAAACTATAAGCATCGAACGAAAACCAAAAATATGATTCAAAATGATAGTTTAGTAAAGCAGTAACGCGCATATTGTGTCAAGTTTCTGAATTTTTTATCCTCGCTTTTTTATGATCTTTGCGAATGAAAGCAGGTGACCATCTGGATCACGTATGTGGAAATACCTCTCACCCCAAGACGCATCAATTGGCTCATTTTCAAATGATATTAGTTTAGATATGTTCTGATCATTTTTGAAATAAGAATACAGTTTATCAACATCCTCAGTATGAAGAATAATTTTTGCGTCATTTTTTACACTTCTATCTCGGATATTTCTTAGCTTGTATTGTTCCAGATTTAGATAAACATTGGAATTTTTTCCGATTTCATACGTGGTAAAGGGATCATCATGAGATCCGCCGTAAATCATTTTAAACCCGGGAATCCTAGAATAAAATTTACAAGATCTTTGCATATCTTCAATTAATAACGTCACTGCGGAAATTTTATAGACGTTCATAGAAGTTAACAGATTATTATGTGCACTAATCTGTCATTTAAGAATTTCTTATTTTGGTAACAAAATTAATATCAAGAATTTAAACGTCGGTTACTATGAAGGTGAAAATAACTATCAAAAACCACACTACATTCGAATTCTCTCACCAGAACTGGAAAATAAGTTAATCTTGTCATATTTTATACCAACCGTAGCTTCCGTTCCTACAATAAGATTATCCATTCTCGATAGAACATTAGATACCTTTAATGACGATTGTCCAAGTCTTAATTCTGCTATAGATTCGTCCCCAAGCGACTCAACATAAGTTATTTCACCTTTCAGCTTTAAACCTTCGAATTTTTCCTCACTTTCTAAAAATATCATGTCCTTTGGTCTTATGCCTAGTACTATTTTTTCTTCGCTGATATTGGCGATATTAGAGAGTACATCAGGGTTGCTGATGATAAATTCATAATCATGTTTATCGGCAGTGCCGTCATCAAGTTTAAGAAACAATGTTTTTTCTCGTTTTATTTTAAATTTTAGAAAATTCATGGGAGGTACGCCTATGAAACTTGCCACAAATTGATTGGCAGGTTCACTGTATACTTTTTGTGGCGAATCAAGTTGAAGCATTTTTCCCGAGTTCATTATTCCTACATGGTCGGCCATACTCATTGCTTCAGCTTGGTCATGTGTTATGTAAAGTGTAGTTATGCCTACTTTTTTCTGCAATTTCTTTATCTCGACTCTCATTTCAGTACGTAATTTGGCATCAAGGTTGCTAAGTGGCTCGTCCATCAAGAAGATTTTTGGTTCCCTCACCAAAGCCCTACCAAGAGCAACTCTTTGCATTTGGCCTCCACTGATCTCTTTGGGTTTTCTTTGGAGCAAGTTACCTATGTTAAGGAGATCAGCAATTTTTTGAACCCTATCATTTATTTGATTTTTTTGTAGCTTTCTCATCTTCAATGGAAAAGCAATGTTATCATAGACATTCATTTGGGGATAAAGTGAGTAATTTTGAAATACCATGGCTACATCGCGGTCTTTTGGTGGAAGTTTGTTTACCAATTCTCCTCCAATGTGGATCTCTCCACTGGTAATGTCTGTCAGACCGGCAATACATCTCAGTACAGTAGTCTTACCACAGCCTGAAGGTCCAAGTAGAACCATAAACTCACCAGAGTTTATTTCTAACGAAAAGTTTTCTAGTGCAGCTAAATGTCCATACTTTTTGGTTAGATTTCTTATGCTGAGAGTTGTCAAGATAATCGCTTCTATTTGAATTGATTTTATTAACATATCATATTAATTTTAGTTCACTTTGTGATCCATTTCAGGACAAATAATGCATATAAGAGAACTTAGCCTTCGTTCACGGATCGTCAATACTTAAAAGCATCACATTCTAGATATTATTCATGAGAAAAACCGGTCATATTGAAAATGATTTTTCTGAGGGAGATATCAAATTTAGGAAAAATATGATTCATGAATTTTTCTACAGAGATTTTAAATTAATTTTAATCTTGGCATTAGTAGCAGTTGTTTTGATAACTCCAACCTTGTCGCCACTCAAAGTGCTTCAAGCGCAACAACCCAATCAAGTTACAATTACAGCTATTGTGGCAGAGCCAAAAGAAAGATGGGATGCTTTGTTTGCTGACGCCTTAGCTAAACTAAGAGAAAAACATCCAGACATGACTATAAACATTGATTATCGTGTGTTACCATATGCAGATACGCGAAAACAGATTCTAACTGCAATGGCCGGAAAGACTCCTATTGATCTAATTTCAGTTGATCAAATATGGCTTGGCGAATTTGCTGAAGGTGGGTTTCTATCTGATCTCACCGGACTAGCAAATTCATGGAATCGATCTTCTGAATGGTATAAAACTAATTGGGATGGCGGTATTTACAATGGTAAAGTATACGGAATATGGGCCTGGACAGACGTGAGGGCTATGTGGTATTGGAAAGATCTCTTAAACCAAAGCAGTGTAAATCCTGAATCGCTTAAGACATGGGATGGTTATCTTGAAGCAGGGAAGAAAATTGAAAACTCGACTAAAGGGAAAGGAATTGAGGCCATGCATCTTGTAGGTGCCAGCCATTCACCAGATATGTGGTATCCATATCTATGGATGCAGGGTGGAGAGATAGTCAAACAAAAAAATGGTCATCCTGAGAAAGGTACCTACTGGTTCCCTTCATACAACAGTACAGAAGGTGTAAAAGCCCTCGAGTTTTTGAAAGATCAGGTAAATGCTGGAATAAAACCTCAGGTAAATCACTTCTGGGGACAAGAATTTGCAGACAAGAAATTTGCAGTGATGTTGGAAGGCTCATGGTTACTAGGACACTTCAATCGCACGGAATGGAATACCCTTGACAAAAACGTTGGTATGATTCCGATGTTTCCAGTTCCTAAAGCTGGTGACACTAGTGCGACAATGATGGGGGGCTGGATGCTCGGTATACCTAGCACTTCGTCAAATAAGGAGCTTTCGTGGGAATTACTCACAATAATGGTGCAGCCAGATGTGCTTGCGCCTATGTTAGAAAAATATGCATATCTTCCAACTCAGAAACCGATAGCCGAAGGCCAATATTCAGGTCAACTTGCCAATACAATACCGTATTATAAAGATCTCATTTCGATGTTAGCAACAGGACACAGCAGACCCAGCATAGCAGAATATCCACAAATTGCCGATAACATAAGACAGGCAATTGATGAGGTATATCTTGGAGTAAAGGAACCAAAACAAGCATTAGATGACGCCGCCAAAAAATCTGCACAAGTACTTGGTTGGTCTTAGCAGCAGTAATTAAACCTCAAATTGAATTTTAACCAGTAATTTTAATGAAAGTCACTCTAGAGGCGAGAACTGATAGAATCCAACCCTACTTGCTTCTACTGCCAGCTCTTGCGATACTAATTGGGTTCCTTTTGTTCCCACTTATCTGGAACATGTATTTAGCGCTACATGATGTATCATTAACTACAATTCTGGGAAATTGGAAGTATGTTGGATTCAAGAATTTTGACAATCTCATACATGACCAAGACTTTCATACGTCCCTTAAGGTAAGTTTAATATTCGTTGGGGGTTCGGTTGCTCTTCAGTTTTTTGTTGGAATGGTCCTTGCAGTATTATTGAATCAACAAATTAGGGGGTCGAACACTTTCAGAGCACTTTTCATAATACCATGGACAGTTTCTGCAGTCATAACTGGTTTTTCGTTTAAATTCATGTTCAATGATAGTTTTGGAATCATGAATTATGGGCTTGGGCAACTGGGATTAGACCCTATTTCCTGGTTATCAGATCCTGGAACAGTTGTATTGACACTAGTAATCGCAAACATGTGGCACGGTACACCATTCACCGTAATATTTCTAACTGCGGGGCTATTTTCAATTAATCCAGTTGTTTATGAAGCAGCGCGAATAGACGGCGCTACGGGAATTAAAAGTTTTTTGTATATAACGCTTCCACTATTAAGACCGTTTGTTATCATAAATCTTATTCTTATCACTATGTGGTCGGTAAATTTCTTTGATTTAATCCTTGTCATGACTAATGGTGGACCCCTTTTTTCAAGTACCACGTCAGCCTTGTTCATGTACAGACAAGGATTTGAATTTGGGTTACTATCAAAGGGCGCTGCTGTAGGATTTGTATTAATTGCAATGAACTTAGTTTTGGCATATTCATATGTCAAACTGCTCAGGAGTCAAGAGAATTCAGTTGAGATCAGACAATGATATGAAACAGACAAGAAATTTGAGCCGAAATCACAGATGTTCAATTGAGCTAATCTATTTGAGGAAGTTGATAGTTACCATATGATCCTAATAGAAAAGACACTGATTTATTTTGTAATCGCTACTTATCTCTTCATTACTTTGGCACCGCTATTATGGGTGCTTTCAACTTCATTCAAACCAAATCAAGAAGCCATCAGCTTTCCTCCAAAATTCCTGCCAGATTCGCCTACGTTTGATAACTACCTCTTTGTGTTGACTGATCCAAAACTTTTAACAAGTCTTTTGAATAGCTTGGCCGTAAGTTTAGGAAGTACTGGATTGAGCGTAGTCGTAAGTGCACTAGGCGGCTACGCATTTGCAAGATTTGATTTTAAAGGTAAAAACTTGCTGATTAGCACAATTTTGGGATTATTCATGATCCCGGTTGTCATTAACATTATCCCACTATACATTTTGCTAGCCAACATAGGTCTTTTGAACTCTCTACTAGCATTGGTGTTAACATTTCAAATTCTCATCATACCACTCAATATATTTCTATTAAAGAACTATTTTGAAACAATTCCAAAGGAGCTGGAGGAAGCGGCGCTGATAGATGGTTGCTCAAAAATGCGTGCTTTTTGGCATGTTATAGTACCAATTTCTATGCCAGGCTTTCTAATAGCAGCTATCCTGTCATTTAGATTTTCTTGGAATGAGTTTGTGTTGCCTGTTGTGCTTTCAAATAGACCCGATGTCATGGTATTTCAGGTAGCGTTATATCAATTCATTTCCCTTTATAGGATTGATTGGGGTTATCTAACTGCAGGTATAAACATTGCACTGATTCCTGTTGTTGTTCTTATGTTATTCTTCCAAAAGAGAATGATAAGGGGCTTGACTCTTGGCGCTGTTAGGGGCTAAGTCATAATAAAGTTCAAAAATATCCATCATTATCCATTATTCGCAAAATTCTAGTTATAGTACCTGTGCAGCCACAATCTTATTTCAATTCACGCAACTTTATGTTATATCTGAGCCCAAATCTGTGAGCTTCATCCCTCAGATACTGTAATATTTTGAGTGATTTGGTATTCTTGGGAATAATTATTGGAAAGATTGAATTAGGAACAAAAATTTCTTCTCTTTCTTTTGCAATTGATATACACGGGATTTTTAAATCTAATTTTGATATGGCCTCAAGTGCAGAATTAAGTTGACCTTTTCCACCGTCAATTAGTACTAAATCTGGTAAATTAAGTTTATCTTCTTTTGAGTATCGGCGACTAACTATCTCACTTATCATTGCAAAATCATTTTGATCCTTTACTGTTTTTATTTTAAATTTTCTATAAAATGATTTCTCAGGAATTCCATTAACAAATCTGACACAGGAGCCAGCAGCTATCGATAAACCAAGATTTGAAACATCAAAACAGTCAATAATTTTGGGAAGTGACTTAAGGTTCAATGCTTTTCTTAGGTCAAGTAAAGCAGGTTCAAAACCTTTAGAGATATACGTCGATAAATTTCTAATAATTAAGTTCATTAACTGCTTTCTTTCAACATCAATTCTGTTAGATAAGCTTATAATGTTCACTCTGTGCGACGCAATCCTTTCCAAAGACTTTTCAAGTACCTGTTTTGAATCTGGTTGTTCATTGACATAGATAAATCGTGGCACTGACGATTTGGAATAATAATATTGTGACAAAAAAGTAGAAAATGAGTTATCCCCAACCAAGTCAAATTGGTATTTTTTTCTATCTCTGATTACTCCGCGATATCTTCTTAAGATCAAAATATGTGCTTTCGATTGCAAAAGGTCATACTTGATACCAACATACTCTTCTTCAGATCTTGAACTAATTGATTGTTCTATTTTTTGTTTTGATCTGAGATTTTCCAGTCTGCTTACAGTATCCCGTATCGCCTTTGCTTTTTCATATTCCAGGGTAGACGATGCACTAGTCATCTCCTCCTTCATTTTTTCTATAAAGTCATCAATGCTTTTTCTTCCAGCAAGAATATTTTCTAGCGATTGAACGTATTCCATATACTCGTTCTGAGTAACGTTATTTATGCATGGGGCATCACAGTTATTGATAAAGTATTCAAGACAAGGTTTCTTTGGGAGGGTGTTACAAATTCTGATTTTAAAGATTTTTCTCAATAAACCTATCGTTAGTAATTTTGAGCTTCCATGTACAAAGGGCCCAAATACTTTACCCTTAGTACCAGTGAACTTGCCATCTCTATTCCTTCTTGCTACAAGCAATCTCGGAAATTTTTCATCTGAAATTTTGAGATATGTGTACCGCTGTTGATCCTTAAGATCGATATTAAATAATGGCCTATATTGTTTTATCAAGTTCGATTCTAACAAGAAGGCCTCAATTTCATTGTCTGTAATGAGAAAATCAACATCCTGGACTTTGCTGATGAGTTTAGAAGTCTTCCAATTGGAAGCATCATGGCTCTCTCTAAAGTTAAAGTAAGACAGTACACGCTTTCGGAGATTCTTTGCTTTACCAATGTAGATAATTTTGCTTTCCTTATCTTTCATCATATATACTCCTGATTCATAAGGAAGCGTTAGTACTTTTTTTCGTAGCTCCTTAAAACTTTCAGATTGGTGCAGGACTCTATTTGATATAAAAGTAGTTAAGTGCGTACACCACTTTTACTTTTTCTTATTGTCTGGCTTACAACTAATTTGGATTTAAGATATTTTCCAGTATGACTTGGAATGTGGTTTGATACCTGTTCTGGTGTTCCAGTAACAACAATATTTCCACCGTTGTCTCCACCTTCAGGACCAAGATCAATTATCCAGTCAGAGGCTGCTATTACGTCAAGATTGTGTTCAATTAGTATGACTGTATTACCTATATTTACAAGTCTGTCTAAAACATGAAGTAGCTTTTTTACATCTGCAAAATGTAATCCTGTAGTTGGCTCATCTAGAATATATAGAGTTCGCCCAGTATCCCTTCTTGCAAGCTCTGATGATAACTTTATTCGCTGAGCTTCTCCTCCCGAAAGTGTTGTTGCCGGCTGTCCTAATCTTATATATCCTAAGCCGACATCATAAAGCGTCATTAATTTTCTCTCAATAGAGGATATATTTTCAAAGAAATCAAGTGCTTCTTCCACAGTCATATCTAGAACGTCTGAAATTGTCTTGCCTTTGTATGTTATCTGTAATGTTTCTGAATTGTATCTTTTGCCCTTACATTCATCGCAAGTAACATATACGTCTGCAAGAAACTGCATCTCGATTCTTTTGACTCCAGCGCCCTCACATGAATCGCAACGGCCACCTGGAACATTGAATGAAAATCGACCTGGTTTATACCCCATTTCTCTGGCTTTGAGTGTTTTGGAGAAGATCTCGCGTATGGGACCAAAAGCATTCACATAAGTCGCTGTATTAGACCTGGGTGTTCTACCAATTGGAGATTGATCAATACCTATTACCTTGTCCAAATTTTGAAGACCGGTGATTTTATCATGAGCTCCAGGCCTATCCTTAGAAGAGTAAAAGTGATTTGACAATGCTTTGAAAAGTATTTCATTTACTAGAGTTGATTTTCCAGATCCCGACACGCCTGTAACTGTTGTCATGCAACCAAGAGGAAAATCTACTGTTATTTTCTTGAGATTGTTTTCTCTAGCATTATGAAGCGTAAGCCAGCTCTTAGGATTCCTTCCCACATTTTTGTGGTAAACCTTGTCCTCGCCTTTAAGGAATCTTCCAGTTATAGAATTCTTGTTCTCTATGATATCTTTGAGAAGACCGTCTGCAACTATCTTCCCACCATGAATTCCGGCACCCTCTCCGATATCGATAATCCAATCTGAGCTTCTAATAACTTCTTCATCGTGTTCTACTATTATGAGCGTGTTGCCAAGGTCTCTTAATTTTCTTAGTGTTTCAATCAATCTGTTATTATCTCGCTGATGGAGCCCAATCGTTGGCTCATCAAGAACATACAAAACGCCTGTAAGGTTAGAGCCAATCTGTGTGGCAAGACGTATTCTTTGAGATTCTCCGCCAGATAGCGTAGAGGTCATCCTGTTCAAAGTAAGATAGTTAAGTCCAACGTTTTTGAGAAATTCCAGTCTAGATATAATTTCCTTTAGTATATTTTTTGCAATATATCTATCAGTCTCAGAAAGTGAAAGACTCATAAAAAAATCATAACACTTGTGAATCGACAAATCACACACATTCATAATAGATTTGCCAGCAATCTTGACTGCCAAAGAATCAGGACGCAGTCGCATGCCTTTGCATAGTTCGCACGGGATCTCTCTTATGAACTGCTCTAGATCTCTCCGTTTTGCTTCAGACTCTGTTTGTGCGTACACTCTATCCAAATTCGGTATGACACCTTCAAAAGAACTACGATACTCCCAGGTAGAATCAGATGTCCTAGATTCATATTTGTAATGTATGTTCTCATCTGTTCCATAAAGGATAACATTTAGTTGCTTTTTTGTCATAGTTGAAATGGGTTGATGCAAGTTAAACCCAAATTTTTTGCCCACGTCGCGCAACATTGAAGATCTGAATGTTGCAAAGTGGCCTGCCCATGGCTTTATTGCACCATCTAAAATGCTCTTTTTTCTATCGGGAATAACTAGCTCCGGGTCAAACTCGACTTTGATACCAAGACCGTTACATTGTTCACATGCTCCAAATGGTGAGTTAAAGGAGAATGAACGGGGTTCAAGATCCTGGATGCTTATCCCACACCTGGTACAAGCTTTTCTTTGTGAATACATTGTTTCGATATTATCATCGGGTATCACTATTTTGACCAGTCCATTTGCCGCTTTAAGGGCAGTCTGCACAGAATCAAACAGCCTTGACCTATCCTCAACTGAAGGCCTTATCCTATCAACAACGACTTCGATTGTGTGTTTCTTAAATTTGTTAAGTATGCGATTTTTGATATCTTTCTTAATATTGCCCTCAGCATTATCTTCATCACTGTCATCACTGAGATTGATAATCTCGCCATCAAGTCTAATCCTTGTGTATCCATTTTGTTTTAACTCTTGAAATAATTTTTCATACGTGCCTTTTTTTGCTTCTACTACAGGTGCCAGTAAAAGTACATTCTTCCCATTTGAGGTCTTGATGATAGTATCAGTAATAAAATCTGCTGACTGCGCTGTAATCTTTCTTCCGCACTGAGGGCAATGCGGCACTCCTATTCTGGCAAAAAGCAATCGCAAATAATCATAAATCTCAGTTACGGTTCCTACTGTGGAGCGGGGATTCTTACTTGTTGTCTTTTGCTGTATTGAAATGGCAGGTGATAAACCTTCTATAGAGTCAACATCCGGTTTATCCATCATCTCTAAAAACTGTCTTGCGTATGCGGAAAGAGACTCGACATATCTCCTCTGACCTTCTGCATAGATAGTATCAAAGGCCAAAGTTGATTTACCCGATCCAGAAAGTCCCGTTAGAACTACTAGCTTGTTTTTGGGAATTTCAACGTTGATATTTTTTAGATTATGTTCCCTGGCACCTTTGATTATTATTCTGTCATTAATGTAATTGTTGTTAACATTATCCAATTTCTATTTACACTCACATGATGCTATCTGGTTGGTGCCTCAACAGTTTGGCTGTCTAACACCTTTTTTATTTTTGTCAATTGGTCTCTTAATTGTATCGCCTTCTCAAAGTCCAAATCTTCGGCATATCTCTTCATATTTGCCTCAATTTCTACGGCAAGTTTTGACAGGTCATTTGCAGACATGGATTTGATTTCGACATTTATTCCTGCGTCATCTTCTCTCTTTGCAACTGCTTTTACTATGGTCTTTGGCGTAATTCCGTGTTTTTTATTATGCATTATCTGCTTTTTTCTTCTTCTTTCTGTTTCAGAAATCGCCTCTTTCATCGATTGAGTGATATTATCTGCATACATTATCACGGTTCCATCAATATTCCTTGACGCCCTTCCAAACGTCTGAATTAGACTTGTTGTATTGCGCAAAAAGCCTTCTTTGTCTGCATCAAGTATTGCCACAAGGCCAACTTCTGGTATATCAAGACCTTCTCTTAATAGGTTAATTCCGACCAGGACATCAAACTCGCCTATTCTTAGTTGTCTGATAAGCTCCGTTCGCTCAAGGCCCTCAATTTCTGAATGCATGTATCTTACTCTTACGTCTTTTTTGGCCAAATATTCTGCAAGGTCTTCTGCCATCCTCTTGGTAAGCGTAGTCACCAGAATCCTGTGATTTTTAGAAACATGAGACTTTATCTCCCCTATCAGGTCATTGATCTGGTTCTTTGTTGGCCTGACCTCTATCTGGGGGTCTACAAGCCCTGTAGGCCTTACAAGCTGCTCTACGATTGCAGAGCTGTTCTTCTTTTCATAATCTGCCGGGGTTGCAGATACAAACACCACTGATTTTAGATATTTTTCAAATTCTAAAAATTTGAGTGGCCGGTTATCAAATGCACTGGGCAACCTGAACCCGTAGTCTACGAGACTTTTTTTCCTAGTATAATCGCCCTGATACATGCCGCGAAGCTGTGGCAGGGTAACGTGGGATTCGTCTATTACCAGTAGAAAATCGTTACCAAAAAAATCAAGTAGGCAAAATGGAGGTTGCCCTGGCCGTCTTCCATCAAAATGCCTCGAGTAATTTTCAATTCCCGAGCAATAGCCTAACTCTTGTATCATTTCCAAGTCGTATCTAGTTCTTGAACTAAGTCTCTGCCTTTCAAGTTCGCCAGGCAGATTTGGAAGCCATGTTTCAAGTTCACGTTGTATAGATGTCACAGCATCATTTTTTGCATCTTCGTCTATTATGTAGTGCTTTGCGGGAAATATTTTAACCGTACCTGCAGTACGTTTCTTTAGCATGGTAATGCTATTATGAATACTGATATTTTCTATTTGATCTCCAAAAAGAGATACCCTAATAACATCGTCCGAATACCCTGGTATAATGTCAATAGTATCTCCTTTGACTCTGAAGCTGCCCGACGACAGTGATATGTCGTTTCGCTCATAGCGAGCTTCGATTAGCTTGTGGATTAGTTCTTTTCTACCAATTTCCATATTCTCTGACAGGGTGATAGCACTCTGGTCCCATTCTTGAGGCGAGCCTAACGAGTAAATGCAAGAAACAGTTGATACAATGATTGTCGGCTCTCCGGACATGAGCATCGCAGTTGCCTCAAGGCGCATTTTCTCAATTTTTTCGTTTACCTCAGTATCCTTTTCTATGTAGGTGTCAGTCTGGGGCAGATAGCTTTCAGGCTGATAATAATCATAAAAACTAACAAAATATCCCACGTTGTTATCGGGAAAGAATTGCTTAAACTCTGAATACAGCTGTGCTGCCAGTGTCTTATTATGCGAAATAACCAGTGTGTTTTTGTTTGTTTTTGCAACCACATTGGCAACTGTAAATGTTTTACCACTGCCAGTCACTCCAAGTAATGTCTGAATTTTTTTGCCCCGTCTTAGACCCTCTACAAGACTTTCAATTGCGGCTGGTTGGTCTCCTCTGGGTTGAAATGTATCTGGTGCAAGTGAGAACTGTTTAGACATCTGGGATAGGAATAAAAATTTTCGTTTATTGAATATATATTGTTACTGTCATTTCCAAAATTAGCTCAATCCTGTCATAATTATTAATTTATATCACTGCGAATTGACAAATCGATTCACCTTCGATAACTAAACTATCGATGGCTTCTAATTCGATTCAATAAAAGAATCCATCAATCATATTGCCAGAAATTTTGATTAAACGTTTTTAAATTTGAATGTGTCATCTACCGACAATATTAGTAAATTTGGATTCAAAATTTGAAACTGTTCTTGTAATGCAGGGAGGTGGATCGTTGGGTGCTTACGAGTGTGGGGCATACAAATCACTAGCTAAACATGGTATAACTTTTGACATAGTAGCAGGCACTTCTATAGGGGCAATCAATGCTGCCATTATAGCGGGCACTAAAACTAACAACCCGGTACAAGACCTTGAAGATTTCTGGCTGACTATTGCCGAAACTATTACCCCATCGCTTCTGCCTGATGCGTTGAGGCCTGTTTTCTCTTCAACATACGGCGCCCTATGGGGCAGCCCAAATATCTTCCGCCGTACATCGTTTTTCCCATATGTGCCTTATTTTCCTTTTTTTATGCCTCCTTATCTATATGACCTATCTCCATTGAAGGAAACGTTACTCAAATTCATAGATATGGAAAAGCTCAGGGGTCCGGATGGGCCGCGATTGGTAATGACATCTACTGATATTCAAAATAGCCAATCTGTAACTTTCGACAGCAAAAAAATGAATATCGATGTGGAGCACATAATTGCTTGTGCTGGCTTTCCTTTTTACGGTATTTCTTGGACACAAAAAGACGGAAGATATCTGTGGGATGGTAGTTTACAGAGTAACACGCCACTTAGAGAGGTTATAGATGCTTCTCCCCGGCTTGACAAGAAAGCATACATTATCAACGTATTTCCTCATATTCAGGATAAGCTCCCACAGACCCTCCTAGAATCCTGGCATAGAGCAAGGGACATAATACATTCGGATAAGACGTATCATAATGTAAGAATGTCAAAGGTAATTTCTAGATATCTTTATCTCATAAAAGAAATGCACCAATTTATAGTAACCAATACTGCCGCTAGCCAAAATGGACTTGACGAGATAAATAAGGAAAAGTTAGAAAAAATAGAAAAAGAGTATGTTAAACTAACTCGCGTGCGTGGGGCAATAATTTCTGACATAGTGCGCATTGAGAGAACCGAAGACGCAGACTTCCTTTTTGAGGATGCAGATTTTTCAATTTCTACAATCAGACACCTAATTCAGCAGGGAGAAATGGATGCTGAAACTATCCTGGCAAAAACTAATTCGTCTGCGAAGTCTTAGGGCCCTCTACAAGACTTTCAATTGAAGTTGGTCCTCTTGGTGGAAATGTATCAGGGGCAAGTGAAAACTGTTTTGGCATCTGAGCTAGGAATAAAATTTTTCGTTTATTGAATATATATTGTGAAGGGTAGTTTTTAATAATTAATAAAATTCCTCAATTAATTTTTCAATGATTGGATCAAGACAAAATGTTGAGTACATAAAATGGAAAAAATAAGCACATGGTAACTCTCATTTTTTAGAACATCCCAATTTTTGACTAGTACGCCCATTGGGACTAATCCCGACTTCTACAAACGAATGAATACATCCTAAGTATTAGTATTAATTATTAGGTGATGGCGATCATAAAGCGCCAGAGTTTTCAATGAATTTAGCCTGCAACCTGTATAGTGCGACAAGTATGTCAGATATCGCTAGACTTGTAGGATTCATTTTAATTCGTTCATTTTTAATAAATTCACTTTCTTCTTGATATCTGTCTTGATTCACTAGATTCAGAGTCTCACTTGCACCGGTAGTAATCCGATTTGCCAATTCTTCAATTGCTTTAGTCATTTGGGAATCCGAATAAGACAAGTCATTAAACAGATTAGAGATTTTTACTCCTTTTTCATCAGAAAATGATTTTTTTATGAAAAAATGGCAAGTTTAAGCCCAGAAAAGTAAGAATGTAGAACCTTAAATTGAAGAGCATTCTAAACACCTTGGTGATTCACAAGAAGAATTTAAGTTCCAAAATTGACTTGAAAAAATCTTTTTTTATTGATTCCTTATTGGAGTGGTCCGGCTCGCCGAAAATGAGATAGAATTATTCTTTGATTCAATAAGGTCCAAACAAACGAGGATAAATATTCATCATATTTTAAAAAATATTTGGAAATTGCCGGAATAGTCAATCCATTAGAAGAAAAGGACCCCCGCATTATTGAGCGACAAATAATAGACTTTATCATAAAATTGAAAAAAGAGGGCGAAAGCCACGGGGCAATTCACAATTATAAGAGTATGATTTTAGCGTTTTACAAGATAAACGACGTTATTCTAAATACGACCAAGATAGGCAAATTCATGCCCGAACAAAGAAAAGTAAAGAAAGATAGGGGCTACGAACATGCAGAAATTGGCAAGATGCTAGAAATAGCCGACGAGCGGATGCGGGTTGTCATACTATTGCTTGCTTCTACCGGTATGAGAATTGGAGCGATTCCATCACTAAAGATAAGTAATGTGGAGGATACGAAAATTACAGTTTATGAAAATGATAAGGAAGAATATTTTACTTTCATAACTTCCGAATGCAAACAAGCAATCGATTCTTACATAGATATGCGGTCCCGCTATGGCGAGAAAATAACCGACGATTCCTATTTAGTAAGGGAGCAATTCGATATACGGGATAATTTCGCAATTTCAAAAAATAAGGGTATCGGTAGGGCGACGCTACAATGGAAATTAAGAGATATTGCAAGACGCGCTAACGTAAAATCTAAAGAGGTCCCTATCGCTCACGGGTTCCGCAAGTTTGCCATGAAACAATTTGTCGATTCAAAGTTAAACCCGGAGATAAGGGAGATGCTGCTAGGTCATAAAATAGGGCTTGCCTCGGCGTATTATCGACCAACTGAACAAGAAATGTATGAAGAATACATGAAAGCCGTTAATGCTCTAACTATCAACGAAGAAAATAGGCTAAAGATAAAGGTCCAACTCTTAGAAAACGAGAAGACAAACTACGAAAAATTAGACGCACGCATGGATCAAATGTAACGAGACTTCTATGAATATAAAGTTAAGACAGGCTTTGCGGGTCTGACAAAAGAGGATCTATCAGAAGAGTATATACAGCAAAAAATTCAAGAAAGAAGGACCCGCGATAAGGCAACACGCGAATCTGAAAGGCGAATATTAGAAGAAATAGAAAAAGAAGAATCAAGAAAAAAATACTAATTTAACAAAAATATGCTATAATTTAAAACTGCAGCAAAACATACCCATGCTAAATAAGGAATTAAAAGTACTCCAGCCAAAACTGATATCCTATACGAGTACAGTATTGTAATTGTTATTGCAGCAATAAGAAACAATATATCTATTAATCCATACAAAGGAGACTTTAAGCCAAAGAACAAAAATGACCACAAAGCATTCAGGAACAGTTGAACTCCAAATGCAATGAGACTTTTTCGATTATTTTTCGTTTTATTTGTCCATATTAAATATAGGGATATACCCATTAGAAAATACAATGTGATCCATACGGGAGCAAATATCCAGCCCGGTGGACTAAAATTGGGTTTTGCCATAGTGGCATACCAACTTGTTACCGACGAAGCAGTAAATATCGAACCAACAATACCAACAAATTGGCAAATCGTTATTGAAATAACTAATATTGACTTGTTATTCACACTGCAAAAACAATGACGAGTCGGTAATAAGGATTAGGTTAGAATTCTTTCAACAACTCTCATGCTTCGTTTATTGAAATTCTATTAGATATTGAAGACACGGCTTTATCCGCATAATTGAAGAACACATTGGCCTTACTTTTGGAAATTACTCTTACATACTCGCCTAACAAAAGGGATCTTGCTTGTGCTATCTTATTCATATTCATTGAGAATATAATATTCTGCCAGATAATATAAAAAAATTAGATGATTTAGTGACTGAGTTAATCTTCTTCTTTCTCTTCTATTTCTGTTTTTTCTACTGTGTCACCAAATTCATCTTTCTTTTCTATTTTTGTTTCTTTTTTCTTTTCGTCTCCCATGTTTATCTACCGCACAACATTACTTAAAAATGCAAAACAGCTAGCGTTGAGGACTTATTGAAAAAACTGAAGCATATTTAGTATCATGTTGACTATCTAAAGTGGTCATGGAAAATGAAGAGTAACTTTTTACCGGATTTCTCGAAAGGTTTTCCAGTTGCGTTGGGTATCTCCGACGGTATCTTCCTTCTTATAGAGTCAACAAAGTAAATAATAAATCAAGTATTATATTCAGAATCCCAATTTAGAACCGATAGCGCCGCGGGTACCGACGGGCCCGGATCCGCACTAACAGTCTAAATCATGAGAATTCTCGAGGTATGGACGTGAAGCAGAGAAATGTCAACATACTTATGTTGATTCAATAAACGCGGCAGGTCGATGGTGCCTATGGAGTAAAGGTTGAACAAGTTATCAAAAAATTTTCTATAAAGACGAACACCAGTGGAATTTAGATTGCAAATCTCAGGCGATATTATTAGAATGTTTACTTCGAAGATTTAAAGGAAGCTAATACAATTACTCTGCTTTGGTAAGGAACATAGTATAGTCAGGAAGGCAAACTAAAATACAATAGGTGCCAATCATAGTAATGTTCTCTTTATTTAGTTAATATTTAAATATCTAATTAAATCAATATATTGGTACTAAAATGCAGAAGGTTCATATGATAAGTAACTGGCTTTGTATAACGAACCGTCTTAAGGGGTGGGTACACAACTATATTTATATTTTTTTTGTGCTGAATCCATTTAATCATGTCCAAACAGCATTCAATACAATATTATCTAAACATAATCCAAACAAGAGCTTTAGATCGCCCACTCGTCCTATTTCAGAATCTCTGATAACATCATTCAAGGTTTTTAAAAATAACAAAGTTTATTCCAGGAAAATTAACTTAAAGTTTCAGGAAGGGGAAAAAATACACTTTATCGAATCAGGCGACCAAAAGAGGACCAGAAGTGTTATACTTGAGAGAACGATATACTTAAAAATGAATAAGGCAGATTTCTGGAGCGTGAACAGTGAATAAAATGAGCATGGATATGAATAGTTTAGTCGAAATGGCCAAGAATAGATCTGTAGAAAATGAAAAAAGGCGCAAGACTAACTATACAAATAATGTTGAATTACGCAGGCACACAGTTCAGAGCATGCTAATAAGAGGAAATACACAATGGGAAATAGCTGAAAATCTCGGTGTAAGCCAACCGACAGTCAGTAGGGACATCCAGTGGCTCAAAGCTATCGCAAAAAAAGAACTAAAAGTTGCTGTAGAAAAAAAATCCCAGAAGAGTACCATAAATATATGGTTGCTCTCGATGAGGTCTTAAGAAATGCCTGGGTTATTGCTCTTTACGGTGATGTTGATAAGACAAAACTAGACGCACTCAATTTTGTGCTGCAGTGTTCTAAACAAAGAATGGATGCTATTATGAACCCACCTGTCCTAACAAAGTCGAATAGCCCTGTAAAACGATTCAATGGAAATAGCTATCTTGACAAGAATAATCCCAAAGTGAGTAACAATAATCTTACTGTTAAGAAAAAGGAGATTAATAAAACACAAAATCCACAGACGGTAGGTGATTTTATAACTACTAAAAATAATGGTTGATGTTCCGGCGGACAGCGTGCGCTTGTATACTTTATATTTACTAATTCAAAAGCCTAGGGCAATATCTCTACATTCAAGTCACGCTTGAAACAATGATTAATTTTGGAGGACTCAATTTGCCTCCATAATATTGTGGCTATTACGTTAAATATCAGCTGGTTAATATAAATCCGATCGGTTATTTGCGTTTCATGCCGTCAATTGTTATCATTGGAGGGACAACTAGTGGAGTTGGCAAGACGACTATATCTCTGGCTATCATGCATGCATTTAAGAATAAAAAAGGCCTATTGGTTCAGCCATTTAAGATTGGACCAGATTTCATTGATCCGAGCTATCACAAAATAATTACAGGAAAGGAATCTCGAACTTTGGATGCCTGGTTTATGGGCAAGGATGGTATTATATCAACGGTCGAGAACGCTACTAAAGACGCTGATATCGGTATTGTTGAAGGAGTTATGGGATTGTTCGATGGAATGTCTGGAAGAAATGATTTTGCCAGTACAGCATATGTTGCAAAGATTTTAAATGCACCCATTATACTGGTAGTAGATTCAGCAAAAGCAGCTCGCTCGATTGCCGCGATGGTTTTTGGTTACTTGAATTTTGATAAAAAATTAAAAATAATTGGGATAATCCTTAACAACGTTTCAGGACCCAAACATACAAAATATCTAATAGAAGCATGTAGGAATTCATTAAGCGTTCCTATATTAGGGATAGTGAAAAGAGACAACGACCTGAAAATGGATGAACGTCATCTGGGTTTGATTCCCTCTGATGAATTAGAACCATCGAAAAGAAATAAAATTGTGCGACTGGCAAATAAAGTATCAGAGGAAATTTATTACGACAAAATTCTTTCGTTGATAAAACTAAGAAAATCAAAGCTGACCAAACCAATTATTGGTGGACGCAAAGCTCCAAAACTTGTTAAAATCGCAGTAGCACTTGATAACTCTTTTAACTTTTACTACACTGAGAACCTAAATATTTTGAGGGATCTTGGAGCAGAGATAACTTTTTTCAGTCCTATTACTGATAACCATATTCCAAATGACATTTCTGGATTGATTTTAGGCGGGGGTTTTCCCGAAGTGATGGCAGATAAACTCAATTCAAATCAATCAATGCTAAAGTCCATAAGAAAAGCGGCACAACAGGATATGCCAATTTATGGAGAGTGTGGTGGGCTAATGTACCTTACAAAGTCAATTACAGGTTACAAAAAATCAAAAAGGAATTTCCGAATGGTAGGAATAATAGATGCTAAAACTGAAATGACGGGTAGACTCACACTAAACTACACACAAGCAGATATGGTCACACATGCTTTTGGTAATATAGAAAACATAAGAGGGCATGAATTTCACTACTCAAAACTAAAAGAATTACCAATGGATTCAAAATACGCCTACAACATGAAACGTGGTACTGGAATAGATGGCGGTGAGCATGATGGCGTTTTGATCCACAATTGCATGGCATCTTACATGCATCTGCATTTTTATGACATTAGATTTCCTACTCGATGGATAAACAGTTGTATCGGATATGAAAGAAAATAGTCTAAAGAGTCTACGTAATTTTGATATCTCCCTGGCCAATTGTGAGAATCTTGTTTTTATTGGTCAAGTTTCTATCTAGTAAACCCCGACCATCGTAAACAGGAATATTTCCAATAAATTTCTTACCAAGTTTCTTGTATTCTTTGTGGTCGGTCGACAGAATTATCAGATCTGATTCTTTTACTGCCTTCTTCAAATCTGAAGTTAGCGACACATTATCATATTTTAACAAATTTGGATCGTTGCTTACAAAGGGATCATGAATTCTAATATTCTTAATTCCAAACTTTTGCAACTCTGTTATTACCGCGTAAGTTGGAGACAGTCGTGTGTCTGAAACATCTCCTCTGAATGCCAATCCCAATATGGTTACCTTTGATTTGAGCAGATCTGAAAATTTTAATAGCTTAATGGCCTGTCTTACACAATATGATGGCATGCCATCATTTATAGATCTGCTTATGTTAGTTACTTCACATAGTACGTTCATTTTATTAGCAACATCAAGTACAAATTGTGGGTATACTGGTATACAAGCTCCTCCAACTCCTATCCCTGGTTTATGTATGTGACAAAAGGGCTGAGAATTTGCAGCGTCTCTTGCCTGCCAGAAATCAATTCCTGCTGCTTCACAAAATTTTGCCAACTCATTAGCAAGGGCGATATTCACGTCTCTATATACTCCCTCAAACAATTTTTCTGCTTCAGCAGTTCTAATACCATCTAATAGCAATACTCCTTTTTTGAAAATGAGTGAATAAATCGTATATGCTATTTTCTTACTTTTCGGTCCGACAGAAGATATTACTGCAGGATAATTTTCTTCAATATCTTTAACCGCACGTCCTTCATAAATTCTTTCGGGATTGTATATCATACAAAAGTCCCTTTTTATACTCATACGACTTTCTTTTTCAATTATTGGGATCACAATATCCTCCGTAGTTCCTGGAGGGACACTAGGATTAAGTGAAACCACATCATTTTTTTTCAGTCCCTTTCCTATCATAGTGGCAACCTCCGTTACCGCTGTGAGGTCGGCCGACAACTCTTGATCCTGAGATAATACAGGAACACAAATCATTTTAAAATAAGAATCCCTTGATGCTTTGATAGGATCTTCGTATAACTTGAATCGCCCTGAATCAATTCCGTTTTTAAACGCTCGGTTTACGTTTGGTTCAGGAATTGTAGTTCTTCCCTTTCTTGCCTCAGATAGAACCCTTTTGGACTTGTCAACCCCTATCACGTGGCCACCTGCTCTGAGCCAGACAGCAGCAAGTGGCGCACCAATATGGCCTAGACCATAAATCGCAATTTTCAGCTTTCCCTCCTTTAGTTCTTTTACTAGTTTACTCTCTTGACTTAGATGGGGTGTGTTACTCCGCATAGGCTTCCTTTACTGTTCCTTAATATGTACATATTGAATTTAATCTAAGGACCAAAATCGATTGAGCATTTTGAATCTAACATTGTCTAATTGCTTAAAGGTCACAAGTAATATGTTTGGCTTTATGACTCTAATTTTTTAATTGCGCCGGCGATTCTTTCGACAACTTGAAAGAACTGAGGATCGAACTGTAGCCTATCTTCTCTCTTCCATTTAGTGTATACTCTTACTCTATCTTTTTGAGGATCTATGCTAATCTCTCCTTCTCTAACCATGAATGGTTTTAACATCTCAGTTAGCTCCTTGTCAGCCGCCAAACTTTGAGCCAGTCTGCCACCAACCCACTCTATATCGATCACCTTTTTATCTTCAAAATGTCCCTCTGTTTTTGGTCTAGCCTTTGCCATGTATGCTGATGGGCTGGATATCTTTACTGGTTCTATCATGTAGTGTATTTGAAAATATGGTAAGGCTCCATATGGAAGCGGGTTTGGATCTTGTCTTGCCATCGATTTATCTACGGGATTTTGTATAAAAGCATATATCAATGTAATGCAGGTAAAGTCCAATTTGCCAAATTTGAATTAATTTGTATTTGTTTCATTTCCTAAGTGCTCAAGTGCTTGATCCTGATTAAATCAATATTATCGCAGAACGATTATCTGACCCCTAATCTCGCCATTATCATGGTATGGTGTATCAATATTCACATATGTGGTTCCATTTCTCATTGCCGAGATTAGATCGACCAATTCTTTGCCACTAAACGAGCCCACAAGATCTGATCTAGTAATATTTCCTCTTATCGATGTTTCCAACCTGATTCCATTTTTTTTGCTATGTTTCAAAAGGTCTACAACTGCTACGCCATTTTCTCCTTTTTCTCCAAGACGAATCTCCGCACTCGTTACATCAGAGGATCCTGTTACTTTGATCTTGTACTTTATAACGGTATCAAAAGAAGTTGTTCTAAACGAGGCAGTTCCATTTACATTAGAATTGATTGGAGGCGAAACTTGCTCTCCAGACATTAATGCGGAAAATTTCAGTCCTAGCGACTGCGTCGTTAATATCGTCGGTCCTGCAATAATTATCAGACTAATGATTGCAAGTACTAGCTTAGTACATGTAATTCTTTTCAAAATCATTAGTTTGCTAAATTGTACTTGTTCTTTAGACCTAAAAGCCTTATGTTCTATGATTATACTAAGTTTACTCAAGCACTGGCAATAATCCAATAACCAAGTCAATCTAGGATTTCCCGTTACTTTTGATCAAATTATTGTGTCAAGATAATTAGGTATTTCTGAAACTTTAATTCGATCTTGCGACATAGTATCTCGATGTCTTATTGTGACTGTATCATCTTTCATAGTTTGGTTGTCAATAGTCAACGCAAACGGGGCTCCTATCTCCTCGAGTCTTCTATATCTCCTGCCTATTGAACCTGACTCATCATAAAACACCGAATAATCCAATTTTAACTTTGAATGTATTTCACGAGCCTTTTCGCGTAGGCCATCTTTTGTCACAAGTGGAAAAACACCCACAAGTACAGGGGCCAATTGTGGAACTAGTTTTAACACGACTCTCTTTGCTCCTGTATCGTCATAGTAGGAATGTTCTAATATTGAGTAAATACTTCTGTCTATTCCCATTGACAATTCAAACAAATGTGGCAAAACTTTGCTATTATCAGATGGATCTATGACATGCAGATTCTGTTTGCTTACGTCACTATGTCTTTTTAAATCATAATCTGATCTGTAATTACATGCTACCAATTCCAGCCATCCGATACTAGTTTCAACTTCAAAATCAAATGCTATTGTTGCATAAAATGCTTTTTCCTCGTCTGATAATTGCCTAAATCTAGTGCGTTCCATATCAATCCCAGTCTTGCTATAAAACAGGGAAAGAAGTGACAGATAGTAAGCCACAAGTTTGTTTGGTAAATATCCTTGTTGTAATGCTTCATTAGCGCTTACTGAATGGGTTGAATTTTTTATTGACAATAAAAGGGGTGTATCCTTAACATGTTCAAATTTTGGTAACTCATCTAGTCTATTGGGGTTACAAAATACTTCAATTTCTGCTTGATAGAATTCCCTTAGCCTCAATAGACTTTGTCTTGGTGCGATCTCATTTCTAAAACTTTTACCAACCTGAGCAACTGCAAGCGGGAGTCTTCCTCTCATTGTCTTAAAAAGTCTGGGGAAATCGACAAAAATTGTCTGACATGTTTCTGGCCTAAGATATGCCTGCTCTCTGGAAGGACCAATTTCCACTTTAAACATCATGTTGAATCTACTTGATTCCTGAAATGGACCATTACAACTAGCGCATCTCAAAGAATATTCCATTATTAACTTGTCAATTTCACTACCTGAAAGTAGTTCTGGGGTTTCCTTACCTGTTTTTTCAGTTATGTATCTATCTGCTCGGAAAGTTGCCCCACAGTTTTTGCACTTTATTATCGGATCTGTAAAATTGTCGAGATGACCAGAAGCAACAAAAACGCTCCTGCTCATTATTTGTGAACCATCAATTTCTATCATGTCGTCGCGTCTAAGTAACTCCCTCCTCCATAATTCAATGAAATTGTTTTTTAGATTATTACCTGTTGGTCCGTATTCCCAAAATCCTGCATGGGAATCTGCATAAATTTCGCAGCTTGGAAAGTAAAAACCTCTCTCAAGGGCCAATTTCATCACTGTATCGTAATTGTTCATCTTTTCTCTAGTACTCTTAGATTCTGTGATTCAACATGCATTTATTTTTATTTGCACAATCAATTGAAAAGTTAGAGTAAGACTAATTGGTTCGTTTTCTAAGTTTACGCACTAATTCAAGGTTTTTAATGTCTTCTTCAATAGACACGACATTAGGTTCCATTACCATTGGTTTTTCTCCTATTATTTTGTGATTAATTATTGTTTTAAATCCTTCAATTCCTATTTTACCATGACCAACTAGCTCGTGCCTATCAAGATGAGAACCAATTTCATATTTGGAATCGTTCAAATGAATAAATTTGAGGACTTCAAGACCAACTGTTTCGTCAAATTCCATAAAAAATTGTTTGCATGATTCTTTGGTACTCAAATCATATCCAGATGCAAATGCATGACACGTATCTAAACACACGCAATATGTCTTACTCGAAAGTTTGTCAAGAATTTCTCCTAATTCTTCAAGATTGCTGCCTATACTACCTTTTTGACCCGCACTATTTTCTAACAAAATGGTAACATCCAATTTCCTTTTGAATTCCGATTTATAATTATCAACCGCTTCTTCACAACTTTTTAATAACTGTTTAATACCATTATCCTTCCCTTTCCCCATATGACTTCCAAGATGTATGACAAGAAACTCAATACCTATTTGGGAACATCTTATTAACTCATCTGTAAATGATTTCCGTGATTTTCTATATGTTTCGCCATCAGGGCCAGATAAGTTTGGTAAATAAGGCATATGCACCGCAACCGAATCCTTTTGAATTCCACTTTTTTTTAAATTGGTTTTGAATAAATCGACCTGAGAGTCTACGAGATCTTTCAACTGCCACTGTCTGGGACTCCTCGTAAATATCTGAAACGCTGTGCATCCAATCTCAACTGCATTTGAAATGGAGTTTTGTATCCCACCGGCACTTGAAACGTGAAATCCAACCTTAAAACTCAATTGATTCTAAGTTTGTTACTAGGATATTAAAGATTTGTATTTATTTTTATTACAGTATTTCGTATTAAAGTCAAATCAAAATTGTCAATAAAATTGGGATCGTCTGAACTGGCGAAATATCCTTTCTTAAAAGAAGCTTCTGCATACATCCAGGAGACAAAGTTTGATTTTGAGGAATTTGATCGTCCTGAAATGACGCATATTATTAACAGAGCTGTAGACAAGTTGGAAAATGAGCTGAAGGGAAAAATTTACTCTAACTTGGATGAATACGAAATAGAAATTATGACATTTTTGGTCTCACTATTACTCATAAAATCAATTGGACTGGAAGAGATATCAAAGAAATGTTCTCTGTTCGAAGCCATGAGGGTGGAAAAATTCCTGACCTCAGACTTGAGCACAGAGAGATCTCTACAAAAAAAGAAACTGCTTGTTCAAAAGATCTTTAAAGAGTTATTCAAGATCGATATAGATGTAGATTCAACTTCAAGTATTTGTAAGTTGAGTGTTCCCGATTATCTTCAAAGAGCTTCTAAGATGAACGAGCAAGAATGGAAATTGATAAACAGATCGGTAGAAGATGGGTATGTTTATCTTGACACTGATGAAGCTGTAAGATTAATCCGAAATGAATTAAGCAATTTAATTTATACCCGCATAAAAAATATGAAAGTCTACGAAGTACCCCTTTTAATAAAGTCAAAGGCTGACGAACTGCGAAAAAAATATTCAGGACGATACGTTTACAGGAATCAATTTAGGATATTGGAATATCCACCTTGCATAAAACATGCCATGGAGATAATAAACAAGGGAGAAAATCTTCCACATTCTGCTAGATTCATGTTAGCCACTTATTTGCTAGCAATTGGTAAAACCGAAGAGGACGTAATTGAAATATTCAAGAATTCTCCCGACTATAACGAAAAAATAACGAGATATCAGGTAGCGCACTTGGCAGGAAGGAAGGGCAGCCACGTAAAATACTCCGTACCTTCTTGCGATCGATTAAGAAGCGAAGATTTATGCTTTGCAGTTAAAGAATGCGAAAACCTGATAAATCCCATTCAATTCGGAAGAAGGAAACTAATATAATTGAATCAATTAGAATTAGCAGGTGAAAATACTAAATTTCTAAAAGATGTGTTTAGAAAATACTATTTTGAAAACAAGAATTTCCCATATCTATATTCAATGGAAAAAAGGGAGTTTGGATACAGAAAATTTGACTCTATAGTTGTTAGACATCTGTCATTTAAGACAATAGGGGAGCTCGTAGCCGAATTAGTACGAAACGTTCCTCTGGACGTGTATTACTCAAATGCATATTATGCGTTGCCATCATATCCCATTAATGAAAAACAGTGGGAGGGTGCCGACCTGATCTTTGATATTGACATTAAAGACCTGAATCTTCCCTGTTTTCATGATCATACTTTTTACATTTGCAATGTATGTGGTTTTGTTAATTCAGAACAAAAACTATGCATTAATTGTAATAGAGGCAAGAATAATGACACCTCTATTCCGTGTAAGAAATGTCTTTTGGGTATAAGGAAAGAAGCAATAAAGTTACTTGATTTCTTACGTTGCGATCTTGGAGTGAAGGAAAGATACATAGATATTTTTTTTTCTGGAAATGCTGGATTTCACTTCCATGTAAACGATCCTAATATGAGAAACTTAGATTCTAACTCGAGATCTAATGTTACAGATTATATTATTGGAAATGGATTCATGTCTGAAAGCATTGGTGTTCGCAGATTTCGAAATGGTTTTGCCATAAAGTTACCAAAAAGTGGTATAACAACAGGTTGGAGAAAAAAAATAGCATCTGCATTAGGAGTTAATCAAAAATCAGAATTAAGACTCAAACATATAGTAGAAATGAACGGCGGATATGAAGGTTTTAGAAATGAACTCAATAAGATTGCTAAAAAGAATGGAGTACCTATTGACTCTCAAGTTACCAATGATATACATCGTGTATTTAGATTACCAGGTAGCATTAACGGCAAGAGTGGTCTGATTAAAGCGAAATGTAATGATTTAGAATCATTTAACCCCACAAATGATGCGTGCTTATTGAGCGACTCGGAAGTTCAGATTAACTTAAAAACAAAGTTGAAAATTAATCTCAAAAATACTAATTTTAAACTAGAAAATACAATTGAAAAAGTTCCATCTTACGTAGCAGTATATCTTATTTGTAAGGGCTTGGCAACAATTTCTAAAAGCCAATAACACAGAAAAGAATGTTGTTGGAATGGAGGATTGCCAGTATCATTTACCGTGTAGAAATTTTTGTCATAAATTCAGGTATGATTATTATAGGTTCATATTTGTTAATAATCTAGAATTTGAGTGTACTTGTTGTTGACAATGGTTCTCCATTTGTTAAGGATATTACCTTGTGTTTGGATAAATTAGGTCAGGATTATGCTTTAAAGAAATATTACGAAGATTTCAAGGTTTCAAACTTTGAAAAAGTGATACTGTCCGGTCGCCAAAAGAACAAAAAGGAAATCAATTCTGTCAATTCAAAAATTATTAAAACTTGCTTCGCTAATGAAACTCCTATATTGGGGATATGCTATGGCGCAGAAATAATTGCACTTACATTTGGCGGTTCAATACATAAGACAGACCACGTTCAGGGGCTTAACAGAATTAAAATTACACTCCCTAGCATACTATTAAAAGAAACACATTGCAATGTTTACGAAAGCCATTCATATGCGGTATCCCATTTGCCTGAAAATTTTGTTTGTGTTGCAAGTTCTGCTTCTGCAAAACACGAAATCTTTTGTCACAGTTCCAAAAGGATCTTTGGTACACAGTTTCATCCAGAAAAAAGCGGGCAATGCGGTACTGAACTGATTCGTAATTTTGTAAGTCTGTGACAAGAATTTTATTTTGCTTTGCTATTATCCTAGCCATTGAAACTAGACAATGAACATACTCTTATACTTCCCCTTGTGGAAAACAAGACGGATCATGTTTGTCTTCCCCTGGCCATCAATGTAATATTGAATTATTGGGGTGAATATGGCTTTGAGCAAGAAGCCGAAAAGAGATCTAATAAATATAAAGACACCAAAGGTTCCATCTTTATTGAGGGAATCGAAATCGCTGAGAGTCGCGGATTTTTAACTCACATCTTTAAGAACAATTTACTGGGGTTAAAGAAAAAAATAGACCAGGGTATTCCCTCGATAGTTATTATGCCCGGCCTGAAGGAAACTATTCAACATGCAACGGTGGTAACCGGGTACGATCCTAATGAGAACCGAATCATCACCTACGTTCCAGAGCCTGACACAGTTGGATCAATACCCGAAAAAAAATTTCTTGAACTTTGGGAGCAAGACGGTTCCATCTCAATTACCATAATTCCTAAAGATATGAAAGAAATTAACAGCAACGATAATTCTACAGCAAATCCGGATCTTTCGTACAGGATGTGCTTTGAGGCTGAAAGGTTACTACTAAGTCGCAATCAAAATAAAGCTGTAGAGAAAATAAAGAAGGCAATTGAACTTAACGGAAGCAATGAATTTGCAATGGATATGCTAGGATCAATCTACAACGAATTGAAATCCGATAAAGCAAAGGATTATTTTGAAGCATCCATCAAATTGAACCCAAAATTTTATTTGGCATATCGCGGAATAGGAAATTATTACCTTAGAAAAGAACAATATGACCAAGCCGAAAAAAATTACTCAATAGCAATTTCTATCAATCCTACCAGATTTGGATCTATTTATAAGAACAGAGGAATTGCAAGATTGAAATTAGATGACAAGAATGGTGCAAAATCGGATCTACTTTCTTATCTGGATAATTGTCCACAAGCTCATGATAAAAACAATATTGAATTGGCAATAAAAGAACTTTCGTCGTAGTTACGATAATTTAGGTAGTACAAGTTACCGCAATTGGTAATTAATTTATCACCTAGACGCTGGATTGTGATACATCGTTTAACAAATTGCATCTATCAACTAAAAGTCTAGAGAAATGATCTAATAATTTCTAGTGCGTTATTAATCCCATTATGATTATGTGTGAGCTTCTTTAATTTGTCTACATTTTGCATATAGGATCTATCATCAAGTATTTTGTGGATAGCTTGAGCTATTTGTTCTGCATTTGTTTTGGAAGGTTCAAGACTTATTCCAATTTTCATTCTTTCGACTTTTTCCGAATTACCTAATTGCTCCCCATGGTTTTGAATAGGTATGGTAACCATGGGTTTTCCATGTTCTATTGCTTGCGATATTGCTGCATGGCCGGCTCTAATTACTAATAAATCGCTTAAGGCAAAGATTTCATCCCGTACAGGACACCATTCATAATACCAGCCTGTAGGGGAAAGTTTTCTGGGCACAGTACTGCCATTTGGTCTGCCTTCTGATATGATATACTGTATGTCTTTTCTAAAGTGTCTTGATGCCTCTATGATAGTTGATATCAAATTCAGACGGGTCTCATATGGCCCGCTGATGTGAATAAAAATTATTGGTTTACTCCTTTCCAGATTAAGTGAGTGCAAGACATTATTCATTGCCTGACGATCACCATCCCATTTTGTTGTTGTAAATCCAATGTAACATATTTTTTTCTTTACCGATTCCAAATTCCAAATATTATGTTCGGCAATGGTATAAGGTGGAGGAAGATCAGGGATGAGTATTTTTTCAGACAAACTCCACACAGTTCCAAAAAATTCCCCATTTAGCTTTTCAAAAACTCTTGCCAATTTGAATTCTCTGATCCTAGGAGATAGTAAGAGCTTTATCTGGTTCAAAATAACTATTGAAGGTATGCCTAAAGTTTTTGAAGACAATATAGGAGATAACCGAGAATCGGAGATCACTAAATTTGGATTGAATGAAGAAATGTTTCTAGTCTCTTGTGCAATTTGCCTTGCAAAATTTGTAAACCATAAGGGTATATTGGAAATACTATTTTTTGTTGAAAACCCCCCATCATTCCAAGCAAATTCTATAGCAGGCACTTCGACACACTCGTATCCTTGGTTACTAATATACGATACTGCCTCTCCATAGGAAGAAAATCTTATAGTAACGTAATCGTCCTTGAGATATTTAGAAATAGACAGGAGCCTACTGGCATGACCTAGACCAACACCATATGGAGCTAAATAAGCCCTTGCCATGATTTGAAATATCCATACTTTATTATATACTCAGCAGATTCGTGAATACACTTCATAGTTGTAAAGATTTGGGCCAATCTTCTATTCTACAGAAAGATAACTTTTCCAGGACTGAATGACATCTTCATTTAAGTTTCGATGGACTTTTCAGCATAGATCTCACTATTTGGCAATTGTTCTCGAAATATATACGAACGAAATGTGTACAAGTTTGAGTCCGGTAACGACCAAGCTTCAGATGGCGCACCTGCTTTATGGCACAAATTTGCAAGATATTGCCTAACATTCCAGTTCTGTTCAACTGGAACTTGCGGTAAGAATAGACCCAGGCCGTATCTGCTTTCTAACATGAGTCCATCTCTTCCAATTACAATCTTGTTAAGAGATAGATTAGTATGGTCGACCCGAATCTTAAATGGTTTTGTTAGAACGGAAACTTCAAAAATTACCTCTTCAAGTTCTTTTTCACTGACGGATATGAAACGCGGATCTTGAGTGGCAGCATTTATTGCCACATCAACCACAGAATCATAAATATTCTTTGATGGAATAACGTAGCCTATGCAACCACGTAGATTTTTTTCATTGTTCTCTTTATCAAGATGATAGATAGTAACAAAAATTCCAGACTTTTTGTTACTATTATTGGCAGAAATAACTAACTTCCTTTTCTTAACAAATGATTCTACAGAGATTCGTGCTAACCTCACTAGTTCTTTACCTTCTTGGACGGTTATTTCGTCTGCATCCATAGATATTACACACAAAATTGAAGACTCGGTAGCATAAATTTAATCATGAAGCAATTCGTCGCCGTAAATGAGCTTCATCTCATCGAACGTAAGTTTTCTTCCACTTGACATCTTCTTTAATGCCGCCTCTTTTGCTATGTTCAATAATTCCATGTTTTCTTTATTCCTTCTTATTCTTTCCTGAGAATTGTCATATTTGAATTCACGTTTATCTCCAGTTCCGCCAGACCTGCTTCTAAAGCTTGATTGCCTCGTGCGCCTATACTCGATTGCATTTAGTTGGGTATTAACCATTTCTAGCTTTGCTTCAGCCTCGCGCAGTGCACTTCTAGCTTTTCTTCTGTCTTCATAAAGGCTCTCTCTCAAATTGAGTAATTTATCCAAACTGCCTTTTAGCTTGCCTATTTTTTCTCCTAGATCAGACTTTTGCTGAAAAATGGAATTAATTTTGGACTTCAACTTATCATATTGAATCGAAATTGTTCTGTAATCATCTTCTTTTTTGTGGATCATCCTAAGCGAATGTAGGCGTGTAGCCATTTCCTTTGATCTAGCGACCAGTTTCCTTTCTTCATCTTTTGTAAGTTTCTTCGTTTGAATATCTCTTTCAATTTGATCTAGGTTTCTCGCTAGATTTATCATATCAAATCTTTCCTTTCGTAGTTTGTGACCTACAGAATCATTCGCCTTTTCGTCAAGATTTTTCATCTTGTTTCGAATTTCCATCAAATTATTTTTCAGTTCTAAAAATCTTGTATATTCAACATCTTTAATCTCATTTACCTTCTTTAGTTGGGTTCTTAGCTCCTCAAGATCCATTCTTTGCTTATCTATTTCTTTTTTTGTGGATTCTATCGTTTGATTAAGCTCTTCTACTTTTTCTTCTCCACTCTTTTGTTCTGAAAGAAGTGTTTTCTTGAATTTCGTCAACGTATTTAAATTCGAATCAATATACTTGCTTGATCCATCAATACTATTATCATTTCTTTCAATATTTGCAACTACGGATGACTTATTGTCAGCGTCTGTGCTGTGGTCTTTTAACACTTCTATCGTGAATTTTAAAATATTCAAAATATATCTTTTATGATTTCTACGATGGTTATTGAATTCGTATATATCTTTATATTTGATAAATGAACAGTACTGTTAATCTACAATGGACGAATTTGAAAAGGACTTTCCAGATTTTGATTGGAAAAATACGCCAGCGTACAAACACCCAGGTGGAAAAGATTGTCCTTGTCCAAAACATGAATATATAAGAGAACAGATTAGTGTAGCAAAACATATTTCAGAAAATAAGGAATCTAGCCAAAAACATCGGGCACAAATTACCCTAAAGTTTTGTCCAGATCACTATAATGTTTATTTTGACGAGGTTATTCCTTCAATGCCCCTAAAATATAGGCTGATGACAAAATTTGCATTGAAAATACATGCGATTCTGATACAGCGGTTGTCCTATATGCAATCTGATCAGTGCTTTTATTGCAAGTTCGGCTCAGGAGGATTTGACAGAAAAACCGAACTTCCTCCTATATGAAATTAATTTCTACGAGCTTTCCAGAGTGTTTTTAATCCAATTCAAATTCATATTAAGCGCAAGACCCAGGATGTTTCTTAATACTATTGACAGATAAGGAATTTGAGTTTTGGTTTCTGAGTAATATCCTGCATAGAATGCATTTTCTATTGGCTTGTACTTTTCTCTGTTCAAGCCTATCAAACTACCCAAAAATGACCCTATGTCCATGCTTTTGGCAAAGTTTGAATCTCTTTTCTGAATGAATGCCAGATCAGTACGTAGTACCTTTCTTGAAAAAGTTACAAGATAATTCTGAGATTTGTTATCTATGAATGAATAACCTAATTTGTGAAGTCTACCTGTAATAATCCCGGCAGCAAGGGCTAATGAAAAGTCATCGGTGCCTGAGAGTGCTTCATATAGATTACCACCAGAAATAAATTCTTCAATTAATGAGCTGGCAGAGATTGAAATTAGCTCAGGTGTTGAAATCCCTACCGACTGCAATTTTTCTCTCATTTCAAATCCTTCGTTAAATGTCATCTTACCACCAATTTCAGGTGGAGCAGAAGGATGTGCGAGAAGAATTGAGAACACAGAGTACGAAATTACGAGAATGTAATCATGCAAGTTCTTACTTAACTTATTCCGTTTGACAACAACCTTCTTACCATTCATCTCGGAAATTGATATTTCTCGTTGCCAATTTACGAAATACAATATTTTACAATTAACATTTTAATGAATAAATACATTATTGGCCGCTTTTACTGTAAGTATTTTATTCTATCAGATCGAAAACAAAATGGTGGACCGAGTGGGATTCGAACCCACGACCTCAGCAATGCCAATGCCGTATCCTACCGGACTAGACGATCGGCCCATGATTTTCGACTCAGACCTACACATTAATATCTTTAGCCTAATTATGTTTTTAGTGTCAGATTCAAGAAACGAGATTCAGAATTAGAATCTGTTTATGTTAGAATCTAAGATAAGGATTCGATAAAAATTATAATTACCTTTAATACTAAATTAAAGAGGTAGATAATTCCTGGAGACCTCAATTGGCGCTGTCATTAGATACAACCCGCCAACTTCTGTTAAAGAACCTGAATTCCTAATTTTGAAGAATAGAAGAGGGTCGTGGGGGTTTCCACAAGGTCACAAAGAACTTGGAGAATCAGAGCTTGAAACGTTGGTAAGAGAAGTAAGAGAAGAAACTGGCATAAGAGTTCTCGACGTAATGTCATTTATTGGAACAATAAGATATTCATATATGAAGTTAAATGGGATAAGATCTCACAAAGAAGTGAAGTTCTATTTTGCTACTACCCCTACTAGGGATATAGTGATTTCATATGAACATGCGTCTTACAAGTGGGTTTCGTTTCTTAACGCACTTAATTTCTTGGCACATAGACAATTAAAATCTATTTTGATAAAAGGTCATCGCACTGGATTGTATTAAATGATCAATATTGGTAACAGTATAGTAATAGATTTATACCCAAATACGTAATCGAACCTGAGGAATATAGAAAATGTCAGCTGGAAAACGTGTTGTGTTAACAGCAGACCGGAGTCTTATGACAAATTATAGAGGTAATTTTCTTTATGGTTTTATTGCATGTGGTCCGTATGAACTTGTACCAGAATTTGTATTTGACAAGTTATTTTGTCCGAGTGTTGAAACTGATAAAAACACGGGTGAAGTAAAAGTTGCCCAATGCGGGCTTAGGAGAATTGAAAGTGCTTTGCTAAATGAATACCAAAGGGATGATGTCGTAATTGCTCATCCAGAAATGCTTGAAAAGTGTATTGGTCCTAACACAACTGTAGTGGGAATAAATGTTATGGATCCGTTGGGTATGGCACCAGTAACTACGACCATGTCGCCTGAGAAATTATCGTATGTTGCCATGAAATTCAAGAAAATGTGTGCTTCTGTAATCCAGCTGAAAAAGAAATATGGGTTTAAGGTTGTTGTTGGCGGAAATGGTTCTTGGGAACTTGCCAAGCCTGATAGAATGAAAATACATGGCATTGATACGGTCGTTATCGGGGAAGCTGACGAGTTGGCATTGGACCTATTCCATGATCTAGAATCTGGGGATGCCCCGGAATTGCTCCATACATTTGTGAGAAATATTGAAAACATCCCCCCGATCAAAGGTCCTACTGTTAACTCATTGGTAGAGGCAATGAGAGGCTGTGGTAGAGGTTGCGATTTTTGTGACGTAAATAAACGATCGAAAAAAGATATTCCATTGGAAAGACTCCAAGCAGAGGCCAACATAAATTTGAAGTACGGATTTGATTCTATTTGGCTTCAATCCGATGAAATGTTGCTTTATGGTTGTGATAACAAGGATTTCGTACCAAACGCAGATGCTATTACTGATATTTGGAAGGGCTTAAAGTCAACAGGTGCAAATTTCATAGGCACTACCCATATGACATTGTCTGCGGTAGCCTCTTCGCCAGATCTAATAAGGGATTTATCGAAAATCAATGACATGGATTCCAGTGGAAGGTGGTTGGCTACCAATCTTGGCGTAGAAACAGTAGCACCGAGAATGGTCAAAAAGCATCTTGGAGTAAAGACAAAGCCCTATCAACCAGAGGAATGGGGAGCAGTTGTGCGAGAAGGTTGCAGAATTTTGAACGAAAATCATTGGTTCCCTGCGTTGACACTAATTATAGGTTGGCCTGATGAAACACCAGATGAAACTCAATATACAATAGACTTGATTGATGACTTTAAGCGCATGAAAATGAGCGGTCTTGTTGCGCCTCTTTTGTATCAAGACTTTTCTGAAAGGAATTCAATGCACTTTGGAAATCTGAACGAGTCTCAGTTTACATTATTTTGGAAATGCTGGCAATATAACCTCAGAGTCATAAATGATATCATTCCAATAATTATTCGCAATAAGACTTATGGTCCTGCAATGAAGGTCTTTATGGCAGTATTGATAAAGGCTGGGACTTGGGCAATCATGAGGTACTTGAAGGGCTTGTCAAAACAATTGTTCAATGGTCAGGTACCGGAAGATATCGTGGAAAGATATTCTAGGAGTCGATCTGTTTCCGAATCCTTGTCTCCAAAACTGTAGGACTAATCTCTTTTTAATTCTTATTTAGATTCTCAATTTCTTTAATAGCACTATCTGCGATAGTCGCAATCCTTGGCTTTAGTATTATGAAATAATTCTTGTCAGCTCTTTCTACCGCACTTACGGGCTTGTATTTCCTGGTTGAAATATCAAATTCTATTAGACCAGGTTCCATACTTCCTTTCGCATATATCATCATTAGTATGTCGCCAGATACCGGAGTTAGAGGAAGAATGGAGAAGACGTATCCCTTGTAGGAACTAGCCGGTAGAACTTGTTTCATGTATGGGGCGACAGATACCAGGTATAAAAAAAACTCTTCAATAGTGGAAAACTCTTCATATTCAAATTTCATATCTATTGTTGCTCACTTTTATCCTTGATATAAGGTTAAGGATTATAGAGCTTTACAAGACAGCTCATTTGCAAATCTATCCATATGATTCAAACTTCACATCATAGCTTCCATCTTTTCTCTTATTTCTTTCGGTCACAAAGCCCTTAGGAATCAAGTAATCAAGTGCACCATCAACTGTTCCTTGCCATCCACACACATAGAAGATGGTATTTTCAGGGGTAATTGATTCTCCAACCAATTCTTCTAGAGGGGACTTGTCAGTTCCCAATTTTGGTCGCAAAAACGATTCAACCCTTCCCTTTTGACCATTCCAACTTCTGTTAAACCATTCTTGAGGTCTACTTATACTGGCACGATACCTAAAGTTCCATTTGCCTTTTCCACTATCTAGACTTTCATTTTCAAGATCTGTTAAAAGTTCTCTATAGCTAAGTTCGTCAACATAACTTGCACCATGTAGTATTACTATCTCTCGGGGACTGCCGATCGATTTTAGGTGAAGCGCGTAGGAAATAAACGGTGCTAGTCCGGTCCCTCCACCAATAAGTACCATCCTTCTATTATCTGGGGAACCGTCGTGTTTCTTATCATCTATTGTAAAGGCCCCTGTGGGTTTTACCCAAAGTATTTCATCTTGTTCTCTTCTGTTAAATAGCTCAGTTGTTAAACGGCCTGGGACTGGTTTCTTTACCCATCTTACAAGTAATTCAAAGACGTTTTTTTGCTCCGGCGGGGACGCTATTGAATAGGCTCTTCTTACTATTTTTCCCTCAGATGGCACATGCAGTCCTATTGTTAAGAATTGTCCTGCCTTGAAATCTGGTACGCTGCCTTCCGATGGTTTTACTCTGAATATGATCAAGTCTTCCTTTAATACGCGTAAATACGAGATAATGCCCTTATTGTCTACCACCATACAAATTTCAAAACTGGCCGACAAATAAATACATTATTAATTTGAAGTTTGTACAGCGCACAAAATAGAAAAATCATATACTTTGATCCAAAGGTGATGAACTTAATATATTTCTCCGGGACATTATGAAGCAAATGTTCAAATCAAATAATTCTGATCAAAATGATTCTAAGAGCGTAGACGATATCGAGAAACTAATTAATGAAAATAGCTCCGAGCATCAATTACTGCTCGAATCATTCAAAGAATCCATGAATCTATTTGCAACAGAACGATCAATGGAGACGTGTCTCCAGTCACTGAATTTATCGATTCAGTTAGCCAGCATAAGATCCACCTTAATGGAATTGTACAAATCTTATTCACGTATTTTGGAAAAAGAGGTTAGCCGTCTGAGAAATATATGCCAAGACAAGAGTGATGAAACTGACCCTATGAAAAAGTAATTCGGTTTCTAATAGTACCTAAATTCTCTATCATAATTTCAACGATATCGCCATCCTTTAGGTACTTTGGTTCTTTCATAGACATAGCAACACCTGCCGGTGTTCCGGTAGAAATAATGTCGCCAGCCTCTAGTGTCATTACCTTACTTAGACTTGAAATTATCTTTTCAATTGATATTACCATTTTGCTACTAGATGAATTTTGTCTAATTTCACCATTCACCTTTGTAATGATTTTTAGATTTTGAGCATTATTGATTTCATCTTTGGTTGTTATCCAAGGTCCGCAGGGTGCAAACGTGTCTATGCTCTTTCCTCTCGTGAATTGTTTATCTTTGAATTGTATATCCCTAGCTGAAACATCATGGAGTATCATATATCCGAATATAGATTCGGAAGCTTTTTCAGGATCGATATTTTTTGTATTCTTTCCTATGATAATTGCTAGTTCTGCTTCATAATCTAGGCGCTGTACAAACTTCGGACATACAACATCATTATAAGGATGGTTTAGCGTTGTCCTTGGTTTAATGAAAATAACCGGCTCATCTGAAGGTGTGAGTCCTGCATCACGCGCATGATCATAATAATTAAATGCCAAGCAGATTATTTTTGAAGGATCTGAAATCGGCGCTAATAGATCGGCTTCCTTAATATTATTACTAAATTCTATTGTAGTAAGATATTTTTCCACTTCACTAAACCATCCCCTGACAATGAATTCCTTTACTGTTTGAGGGATTGGTACGCCAGTCTGTTCCTGAAAATCTTGTTTTGTTATTATTTTCTTTCCATCTGCAGATATTATTCCGTATGTTTCTCCAATTTCTTCTATCTTGATTCTTCCTATTTTCATTTTGTCTACCTGTGTATAAAAATTGCAGTAAATTTCTCTTCAGTGACACAAAAACCAAATCTAATAAATTGTACTGGAGTGCGGGGTTTTAAATGTAAAATTGAAGATTCAGCATACCCTTCAATCTTTTCTAAACTTTCTGGATTGAACTTGTCATTTTGGTAGATCTCTTTTGGAACCATGATTTTGTATTTTGTCATATTCTTTTCTGAGACCCACTGAATTTTCTTCATATCTTTTAATATTTCATTATTCAGATAGGAAGCAGTGATAGTCTTTTTATTTTCTAAATCTATCTCATTGATTTTTACGTTATACAGTTCCATGAGTCTTACTTGCTCATCTTTGGTAAGCTCAACGGCATCATCAAGTGAAATATAAATTACAGTGGAAACTTCAACTTCTCTCGTACCAAGATTGCTAGTAGGATGATTGTTCAAATTTACCTTGGTGTCTTTAGCGTCTTGAATAAGTAACATGATTGGATCCTTCACAAAAAATAATCGCATGCTGATAGGATCAAGTATTTTCCTGTTGATAGATTCCAGTGTCTTGAATGGAGGTTTAGTTTCTGCCAAGGTCAAGCCTAGACTCAGCACGAAGCGCCTAATTGCCTTTGGATTAAATCCCCTTCTTCGTAGTGCTGATAGGGTAAGAAGACGCGGGTCGTCCCAGCCTTCTATCATGCCATCATCTATCAATTTCTTAATTTTTCTTTTGGAAACAGGCATATTTTCAAATTCTAATCTCGAAAATTCAACAACCTTCGGCTTTCTCAACTCCAATTTATCCAAGATCTCTTGGTATAATGCATTTCGCAATTCGTACTCTTTAGTTCTTAATGCGTGGGTAACCCCGTCAAGGCTATCTTCTACAGGTGCTGCAAAATCATAAGTTGGCCACACGGTCACCTTTTGATCCAAGAGCGGATGTGGCGCTTCTATGATTCTAAAAAGTGTCGGATCTCTCATGACCGTATTTTTATCTTGCATATTCCCACGGAATCTAATTATTGCTTCATTTTGATGATAGGTTCCGTCAAATAGCTTGTCTAATCTCTCCTGATTATGCTCTGAATTATCAATATTACTCCTGCATGGACATTCAATTTGTTGCATTCTCATCTTATGAATGTCATTAATTTCGCAGGTGCAAACATATGCATATCCGTTCGTTGTAATTTTTTTTCCAAGTTCGTGTAGTATTTTTATATCATCTGATGTATTCTTTATAATATCAGGTTTGACTCCCAACCATTCTAGATCATCTCTTATTGCGTCATAATATTCTAATTTTTCGTTCATCGGATTAGTATCATCAAAACGTAGAATTAATTTACCATTATACATTCTGGCATATTCCTCGTCTATTATCACTGCCTTTGCATGACCTATATGAGGATAACCATTAGGTTCTGGCGGAAATCTAGTAACCACCTGACATCCTGACACCTCGAGTTCAGGAAGTAGATGTGAGTCAGCATGTTCGTGCCTAGACTTGGGATCGAGCAGGTTATCTTTAGAATAAGTACTTTCTAGATATTTTATTTGTTGTTCTAAATCCAGTTTATTTACAGAGTCAACTACTACTTTGATTTCTTCTATTAATGTTTTTATTTCTTTTTTTAATTCAGGTTTCAGGTTCAGTATCTTAGAAAGAACGGTATTTACATTAGTACTTCCTGAGTGTTCGGATGCATTCTTCAGCGCGATACCATTAACTAGTCTGTGAATTTCTTCGTTACTACTCAACAGACTACAAACTCCTTTCAACAATAAACTTTGCAGAAGATACTAGTGCAATTTTAGCACTCGTTTCGTCATAACCGTCGATGGCTTCAAAGGCTTTAACCATATTTTCGTGAGCCGTATTCCTTACCTCTTGTTCTATGTTCAGAGAAGTTATCGCATAAACTGCATCTTCAACATAATCGCGATTAGCACCTTTAGATCCAAAAACTTTCAAGATTTTTTCTCTCTTATTTGTATCCGCATGCTCTAGCGCCAATAATATTGGGAAGGTTTTTTTGCCCTCTCTAATATCATTTCCAACGGCTTTTCCCGTAAGTTCAGGATTACCGATAACGCCTATTAGATCATCTATTAATTGAAACGCAATTCCAGTAAATCGTCCAAATTTAGATAGGCTTTCTACGTTACTACCAGATGGGTTTGGAGAAGACAGAACACCTAATGCACATGAAACTTCAAACAACGAAGCAGTTTTTTTTTCTATCATCTCCAAATATTCATTTATGGAAGGGATTTTTTTACTGGATGCCATTTCTATGTCGAGGCCTTGACCCTCGCAGACGTGAACGCAGGCAGTGGATAAAATCCGATTCATTTCAGCTACGATGTTGTCCTTATGACCTGTCTTTTTTCCATGCAAAGAGAGCACTTGGAATGCTTTGGAAAATAAAATATCGCCGGCTATAAGAGCTATTGGTAGACCATATTTCTTGTGGACCGTAGAAACCCCGTGGCGAATATCATCGTTATCCATAATATCATCATGAATTAATGAGAAATTGTGGATTAGCTCAACTGATGCAGCGGCCGGTAACGCTTTTTCTTCGTCTCCACCAAACATTTCACAACTTTTTATTACCATGAACGGCCTAAGCTTCTTTCCACCACTGGCCAAATAAGTTGCCGCAGCATCATACAACTTGACGGGTTCGCCATCCAGTATGGATAGAGTAAAATTTCTGACTCGTGATACCAGTTCATTAAGATCGTCTTTTAGATTATCCATTTTTTCACCTTTGCTAATTCTCCAGTAACTATGAATCTTGTTTTTCCTAACTCAGAAATATTTCTGGATCCAACGAGAAACATTGTGCTTTTCAGCTCTATCAGAGTCTTGTTAGTAAATTCGCACAAACTCTCAAAAGACTTCGAAGCATATCTCAGAAATGGATAGGCCATTCCACACATATTTGCTCCTAGGGCAATACACTTTGCTATTTCTAGGCCATTTCGAATTCCTCCTGATGCAATAACAGGCAGTTTTACCGATTTTCTCACTTCCATCAAACTTAATGCTGTTGGGATACCCCAATCCCAGAATAATTCTCCCAAATTTATTTTGTTAGAGTCATGGGCTGTTTCCGCTCTTAATTTTTCTACACCTGCCCAGCTGGTTCCGCCAGAACCGGCAATGTTGATAGCAGAAACGCCAGAGGATTCTAGTCTCCTAGCAACCTCCATCGAAACACCAGCTCCGACTTCTTTTACAATTATTGGAATATCAAAATTTTCACAAATCTCTTTTATCTTTGATAAGACTCCTTTGTACTTTGGTTCTCCTTCCGGTTGGATTAGCTCTTGTAGTGGATTCAAGTGGACCACAAGCGCATTTGCTTCAATCATGTCAATCATATTCTTAATATCACGTAACTTCAGTCCCTTTGAAAGTTGTGCACCACCAATATTGGCGACAAGAAATGCATTTGGTGCATTTGATCTTGCTATTGAATAGGTTTCAGAAAGTTCACTGCTCAATAAACCTGCTCTTTGACTTCCCAGTCCCATACCAAGTCCAAATTTTTCTGCGACAAGTGAGAGTCTTGAATTTATTTTAGTTGCTTCTGGAGTTCCTCCGGTCATTGAATCAATGATAATAGGCGCATCAAAATTATGTTTTAGAAATTTTTGATTTGTCACAACGCCATCGTAATCGATTTCTGGTAGTGCATTATGAATTAATTTGATGAATTCTAAATATGTTGACGATTCTTTTGCTTGAACGTTCCTGGTTAAAGGAATAACTATTCCTTCCTTTTTTCGTTGTTTTATTACTTCAATATTCGAAGGAGAGTCAGATTCATCAGGCATTTCGGGTACTGGACCTTTTTCCCTTTATTACTGTACCTTCTGTTTTCTTATTTCCTAATACTTTCAAGATTCTCTCTGGTTTTAAGCCGTTGACAAAATGTACATCTATGCCTGTCAGTGAAATCTTTAATGCCTCGCGAAACTTTCTTTTCATACCACCTGTAACATCAAATTTAACATCTGAAAAATTGACAGGTGATTTTTCCTCGATTGATGGAATAACCTTATCATCATAAGCATCTTTGTAGATTCCATTCACATTTACCGCAAAGATTACTTTTCTGGGCTTTATGACTGAGGAAATCATGCTCATCAGTTCGTCACCAGACAGTATTGAGTATTTATGAGGTGTTCTATATACAATGTCTCCGTATGTTACGGGCGTTATCTTGTCTCTGGTCATAGAAGTCAACTCAAAAATCTTCTTTCCGATCGGTTTCTTATCTAAAATAATTGAGAATGGTGGGATAGAATACGGTTTCATTTTTAATTTCAACATTGATTTGACTAGTATATGATTCAGTGAAATCATGGATTCATGAACAACCGCTATCCCTTCGGAAGAGTACGTCTCTGGTTTGGAATGCATGTCATATTTTGTGGACCAGTAATGACCAAAGGATCCGCCGCCGTGTATTAAGATGATGGGCACTCTTACCGATGATAGCGCTTTAAGGATTCTATCTATGGCAAAATTGTTGACACTCATAGGTCTTTCCTTGTGTGTGATTACAGAGCCCCCGAGTTTTATCAGAACTACTTCCTGTCGCATTAAGGTTAGGTTTTCTTAAGAAAATTTAAATTTTAATATTCAAACCAAAATTAACCTACTATAACGCCATTATAATCAAAATCAACAAGCATCCATTTGCCCGGACTTCTAGATATTTTGGCCAGTACCTCCGTGCTTTTATCATGAGGTAATAGCGCAATTATCGCGCCTCCTCTTCCAGCGCCCGTCAATTTTGCTCCCAAAGCCCCACAATTGAGACAAACATCAATCATTTTTTCAACTTTAGGATGCGAGACACCCAACGTGGACAATAATTTCTGATTTTCTGTAAACATACGTCCAAGTTCTAATTCGTTGCCTTCGAGCATGGAATTCACTGCACTCTTATAAATCACGTTGGCTTTTAGGGAAAGGTCCTTGAATTGGCTTGAATTTTTTTCTTTGAATTCCTTGACCTGTGATACAACTTCTCCCGTTGAATGTTTCACCCCGGTAGTCCCTATTAATAAAGTAAATTTCTTTTTAGGCCTAATATTGCTAAATCCCTTGTCGGGCTCATAATTCATGATTCCTCCAAATGTACACACGTAACAATCAACACCAGATGAATTCTTGTGTATGTTTTGTTCCATGAGCTTTGAAGTTTCATAAACCAGATTTCTATTGGTGTCTGAAAACAAAGAATAGAGTGCTGCAACCGTCGCTACACATGAAGCCGCTGATGATCCAAGACCTTCTCCATATGGAATTTGAGAATCAATATCCAGATCAATACCAATATTGTACATATCCTTCTCAGATAACACATGTGATACACACTTGAAGATTGGATGTAGAAATGACATGTCTTTGTCACGAATCGAAACGAGATCTGTGCTACCTTTCGTTAGTACAGAAATCGATTTTTCCCCAGATTTAATATTAATACGCAACTTGTTGTTAGTTTGCGCATCTACACGAATTCGTTTGTTTATTGCTGCCACTATTGCAGGATTATTGTATACAACAAAATGTTCTCCAAAGAGTATCGCCTTTGCTGGGGCTGACGATACAGCCTTGTTAATTCTATTGCTCATACGAATAGTATTGATGAATATCCTACCACGGATTTATTGTCTCCTGCTACATCCCCACTAGTTGCATACTTTAACAACTTACCTTTCGTTGCCCCCATTTTTTTTGATATCTCCATAACGGTGGCAATGGCGCCGTATCCACATGCAGTTACATTAAACGAAATCAAAATTGAATAAAATTTTTCAATATCAAGTGATAGGATTGCAGAAATTAGGAGTTTATCTTTTTCATGTGCCTGTGTATTCGGTTCGTAGTGTGTTAAATCAGATGAAGCTATAGGTATCATATCTCGTTTCTTTATGGAATCATAAATTCCCATTCCTAGTTTTCTACACACGCTCTTGCCCTGATTAATTAGGATGATTGGAACTATTTTGATTTCTTTTCGTATGTACTGGAGGAATGGTAGTTGAACTTCAATGCAATGGTCTCTGGAATGGGCGAATTCATCAAAATTAGCCACTCCACAATTCTGGTATATTTCTTGAGCTACCTCCGCGTCAATTTCTACCTCTCCGAGGGGAGTTTTCCATGAGCCTCTATCCATTAACGCTACATCACTTCCCAAGCCGTAATGGTTCGGACCAAGTATTATTACAGATTCAAACTTCGTTGATGAAAGTTCGTAGAATCCATTAGCAGCCACAGCACCGGAATACATGTATCCGGCATGAGGGCAGACCATTCCATATATCTTTTCAGTATTACTAGACGGAGGTAACTTTCCTGGACCAAATTTTGAATCCTTAAATAGAGATTCTATATTGAGGTTAAGTTCGTTTGAGTTTTTTGGATAGAATATACCAGAGACAGCAGCTTCTCTTACGTGCGTACTCAAGATATCTCTTCGACCAATTTGGTCTCAAAGTCATCAATTGAAATCTTCATTTCAGCATCAGATTTGATTTTTCCCTGCTTCTTCAATACCTCTCTTGTAAGGAGCCAATATACTGTTGCAAGAGCCTTTCTACCTCTGTTATTTGCTGGTATGACTAGATCTACATTAGAAGTAACATTATCACTATTTGCAATGGCGACAACCGGGACTCCAGCCCTAGTTGCCTCAAGTACAGCTTGCTGATCCGCTTGCGGATCTGTGACAATGACTACTTGCGGCTCCATATAGCTTGAAAGCGATGGATTGGTAAATGTTCCCGGCATAAAACGTCCTATAATGCCAGAAGCTCCTGTTGCCTCACAAAACTTTTGCACCGGTGTTTTACCATATTCTCTGGCCGAAGTGACTATGATTTTTGAAATGTCTGCTCTTCCAATAAACTTTGCAGCTACGTCAATCCTGGTAAGGGTCTTGCTAATATCTAAGATGTAAAGGCCTTCTGGATTTGCTCTAACAATAAAGGGTGACATAAATTTAGTCTTTACAGGAGTTCCTACACGTATTCCTGTTGAAAGTATCATTTTTTCTAGGTTGTCATTTTCAATTTCCTGATTTCCTTCTCCCGATTCCACATACGTTTGGCTAGAGGTCTCTTCGGTTGATTGATTCTCAGATTCCGATACAGAATCGTCTGCATTTTCTTCTTGATTTGCGCTTGACATTTTAGTTGAATGACAAATCCATCATGCCTTTTATTAAATCATACTCTGAAAGTCTTAGAAGTTCATTCAATTTGGATACTCGTTCGCCACCAACAACTCCTGTTTTTATCATTTTCGAGGATGTTGCAAGTGCAATATGGGCTATATGTGCGTCAACTGATTCACCAGATCTATGTGACGTGATTATTTTGATATTATTCTTAGTGCAACTTACTGCGAAGTCCAAAGCGTCGTTTAAAGTTCCAGCTTGATTAACTTTCAAAATAGCACCACTACATGCACCATGTTTGCTAGCCTCATTCACTCTTTGGGCATCCGTAACAAGCATATCATCGCCTGTAACAAGACAATTCTTGTTTTTTTCAGTTATCCGTGCCATGCTTTCAAAATCATCTTCGTGAACTGGATCTTCTGCATAAATTAAGTGGTAATACTTGATCAAATCCTCGACAAAATCAATCTGCTCATCGGTATTCCTAACTAGTCCTTGTCTTGCATAATTATAATGGTTCTTTTTAGAATCCCACAATGAGGAACTTGCAAAATCAATACCCAATCCGACCTCTTTTCCAAGCTTCAAGCCAGAGTTTTCTATTGCCTCTGCCACGACAGATACTGCTTGGTCATTATTCAAGTTGGGCGCCCAAGCTCCTTCGTCACCCCTACCATAGGTAAATTTATTGTCTATTTTTTCTAGCAAAACTCTAACCTCCTTATGTATATTGAAATTCATCTGCAGTGCTTCCATGATATTCCTTGCACCAATTGGACAAACAAGTACTTCCTGAATATCGGGTGTGCCTGGGCCCGCATGGGATCCCCCTCCAACTACGTTTCCAAGAGGGTAGGGAAACCGAAAAGGCCCCTTCCTGTTGAGCATTTCGAAAAGGGGTATATTGAGCGATAGTGACGCAGATGCGGCAGCTGCTATACTCAATCCGTATGCCACAGACCCGCCTATTTTACTGAAATTACCAGAATTATCTATAGATTTTAGGATTTCTGTGATAGTTCTTGGATCAGATGATTCAACTCCGATGAATTTGGAGACATTTGAATTAAAAACGCGAAGAGTTAATTCAGGATCATTGTCCAAAAAGCTTGGCACTTCATGACTCCCTACGCTAGCACCTGAAGGAGCGCATGCTCTACCCAGAAATTTGTTATCTGATATTACATCTATCTCTATGGACTTTGATCCTCTGCTATTATAAACAATTCTTCCCTTCAACGATGAAATTAAAGGCATGCTTCATCGAACTTAATCTATTTCTGATTCAATTTCTGACATACGTCTTCGTAATGCTTCGTAATACGGTATTACTTGATATATTGTTTCAACAGATGAGACAAACATTCTCCTGCAGCAGTACCGCTTAATATTTAATGAGTCCATAACTTCTGCGGGATCTTCTCCAGCCTTAATTCGACTAGAATACTCGCCGTATTTGTTTGCAATTACGTTTCCGCAGGTAAAGCATCTTATCGGAATAAGCATTGATTTTTTATCTTAGTATGGCTTATAAAAACCATTTATTTTTGATCTAATGTTTATATAGCAAATATTCAAATTAGCGATTTCTAAACCGCTAAATCTATGCGGGAGTCGCCCAGCTTGGTCAACGGCGTAAGACTGAGGCTCTTATCCCTTAGGGGTTCGTGGGTTCAAATCCCATCTCCCGCATATCCTCAAATAAGGATAAAATATTAAATCAGGAAAATTTTTTTAATATTTTGTAGTATGGCGATGTCTTGTGTTTTTCGATACACTTTTCGCAGAGTGATTTGGATCCATATTTGACATGACATTTACAATTGCATACTTCAGTGCTGCTCAAAACTTGATTGTTTTCCAGATTTATCTTATTTAAATAATTTCAGGTTTTACCAATCTAATTGCAAAAATTTTTTATCAATTACTGCACAGGTAATCGTATTGAATATTGATTCAGACTTAAGAAGAAAGCAAGAACTTTATTCTTTGCTTAAATCACAACATGAGGCAGAAATGAAAGAAATGAATCACTACATGTCTGTATTAAGTAGAACAAACAACAGCATAATACGAAACTATATACACAAATTACTAGATGATGGATTGCGACACATTGAATATATTTCTACAATGATGTCGGCTATTGAAGGAGCCAGCAGTGCCTTGAATCTGACAAAACAAGGAATTATCAAGTCAATAGAGGAAGAAAAAGAATCGAAGGATTTGTTACTAAAATGTGTTTCACTAGCTGACGATCTAGAAACTAAATCCTTGCTCAAAAGCATTGTTGTTGATGAGGAACATCACGTTAAGATCCTAGAACATATTGAAGAACTAGTGACTGGTTCTAGTCAACAGGGCTAGAATCAAATTACCAGAGTCATATGATTCTAAACTATACATGTCAAAAATAATCCATGCAGTAGTACATAGATATATTGAAAATTCAAACTGCTTTAATATTATTGTAAAAGACGGAATTACAACGGATATGTTTGAGATTAATAAATCCGACGGATTATTTGTCAAAGCTTCAATCAATGTACGGGAAATTCAGTCTCAAATTCCTGCCTTACTACAATCAATGAGTATTGCAAAAAATCTTGATTACTATCAAAACAAGATATGCCATCAAGTATCATCAATTTCTGATACCGAAAGAATCAAATTTACATTACAAAAATTACGTGTAATAATAATTGCATTATTTCTAAGACTGAATAAACTTTTAATAGAAATTAAGACACAGGCCTCTTCTGGGCATACCAACAATATTGAGGAGTGGAACAAGAATTCCGAGGATACCTTGATTGTCACATCTTCCATCTTGGTCCTTTATCAACAAGGAAAAGCTGAGACGCAAAACCTTGATACTTTAAAGAGGATTTTAGAATACCTTGGTACTTCTACTTCCGCGATAGATGACCAGATTTCGAATCTATATTAGGAATTTACTTTTTTATACCAAATGCTTCAAGTACTTCTAAGCTATGTCCCATTGGTTTTACTTTGTTAAAAATTCTAATTATGATGCCATTTTCGTTTATCAAAAAGGTCGTTCTATTAACTCCCATGTACTCCTTACCCATGAATTTCTTGAGCCCATAAGTACCGTACTTTTTAGAAATACTGTTATCCACATCGGGCGCCAGATAATATTGAATACTCATCTTGTCTTTGAACTTTTCATGCGATTCTTCGCCGTCCGGACTGACTCCAATTATCTTGATATCGGAGCGTCTGAATTTATCGTAATCTCTAGTGAACTCGGAAGCTTCAGTTGTGCATCCTGTAGTAAAATCCCTTGGATAAAAATACAGGACTACTTTTCTTCCTTTAAAGTCAGATAATTTCACCGTTTGATTCCCACTCTTAAACGAAAAATCTGGTGCTGAATCTCCTTCCTTCAATACACCTGAGCTTATTGGTTTATCAGTTGTCAAATTACCAGTAACTGCTTTTTCAAGATGGTGCAATAAAAGGTTTAATCGATGAATTATTTTCTGAGATATACACAATTAGTATAATTTTTATTTGAATTTTAGTAAACGTGTAATTAGATCGTAGGAGAATTTCATGGATAAATACGACATTGTCATTGTGGGAGGAGGGCCGGCAGGGCTATCTGCTGCATATACTGCGGCAAGAAATAATGCTAGTACGATTGTTCTAGAAAAGGATGATTCCATAGCGCAGAACATTCGAACCAGCGGGGTATCATGGATTGACGATATGAAAAGACTTAATATTCCAGAAAAATGCTACAATCCAATAAAGAATTTTAGAATTATCTCTCCTTCGAAAGATATCATTCTTAAAGGAAGGACACCAAAATCATGCGTCTTGGATGTCAGAGCTACTTACCAATACTTAGCAACACTTGCCGCAAGCGAGGGAGCTGAAATATCCGTTAGAAGTGAAGTACAATCAGTAATCTCTCAATCTAATAAGATAACTGGAATAATGGCCAATACACCCAAAGGAAAAACAGAATTTGAATCAAAGCTCGTTGTTGATGCAAGTGGATTTAGTAGCATCGTTGCAAGAAAAGGAGGGTACGCAAAGAACTGGAAAAGATATGGAATAGGAGCTGAATACGAATGTTACTGCGATGAGATAGATCCTGAAACATGGATTCTTATGGTTGGAGACAAATTTTCAGACGCAGGCTATGCATGGGTTTTTCCAATCTCCAAACAACGTGTAAGAATAGGAACCGGTATAGGTCGCCCAGAATCAATTTCAGACCCGATCAAAAAATTAAATTCAATTATTGAAAGCAAAATTACACCACTGGATGAACTTGGCAGTATTCAGCCGATCGAATTTCACTATGGCTTTATTCCAAATGAAGGTTCACGCCAATCCACAATATTTGATGGCCTATTACTTGTTGGAGATTCAGCTGGTCAAGCAAACCCCCTTGTGCTTGAGGGAATAAGATTTGCAATAGAATTTGGCCGAGTTGCAGGCAACATTGGGGCCAAATCACTATCAGAAGGATGTACAAGACAATCGCTAGAGGAGTACGAGAAATTTTGGAAAGAACGCGTGAGTTCTAAAATAAAATCATCGCTAAAGGTTCAGTCCAGATGGTTAAAGATGAATAATGAAACTTGGGACAGAGAAGTTGAAATGATTCAGAAAATGAACGTTGACGATTTTGTTGATTTCCTTAGAGCTCAATTTACAACCAGCAGGATAATGAAATTAGCCCTTACTCATCCCCACGCTGCTGCAAAGCAACTGTTTGGTATAATATTGGACAAATAATACTGAAGCAAGATTTTTATATGATTTAGAAAACAGCAAGTTTATCCTTGGCTGGAGAAACCGTTACCCAGTTTGCGCCTATTATGTACATGCTTGGCTTTGGACTACTAGCCTCTGTTCCAGTCTTGTTTTTATCAAAGTTAGTCTCGCCGAGGCGTAGGTATAATCCTGTAAAGTTTTTGCCCATGGAATGCGGTCAGATGCCTTCGGGTGAAGGGAGATCTCATTTTATGATGCAATATTACTCGTACATTTTGATGTTTGTGGTCTTTGATGTAATCTCTATTTTCTTGTATGCATGGGGTGCATCGCTTTTTTCAATATCACGTTCGGCAACGCTTCCAATAATCGGTTTTCTAGCCGTGATGTTTTCGGCCATGGGTTATGCGCTTTATCTTTCCGGGAGGAAGGGCATTTGGTAGGTTTTGAATCAAACCGTCTAAGCATTAAATATGATGGATTTGAATCATTGGAGGCTGAGATAGACTAGTGATAAAAGACCTGGTAAATCCAACTAATTTTAATATCTTGGTTGGAAAACTCGGAGACGTTCTTACAAGAGCGTTGGATCTTCCTTTAGGATATGCAATAAATTGGGGAAGAATCTGG
>DATIFZ010000084.1:0-7783 GCA_035454925.1 Nitrososphaeraceae archaeon | reverse complement strand
TGATGAAAGTTTTATTGAATTTGTTGATGAGGGTAATCATCCAAGGAGTTTTATTGAAAAAGTTAATGAATTTCAAAATATAGTTGTCTTACGTTCATTGACAAAATCATTTGGGCTTGCGGGATTGAGGTTGGGATATTGCGTCTCGCATCCTAACATTGCAAGTAGAATTTCAAGTAATAAGATAACCTGGAATGTTAACGGATTGGCGCAGTTAGCAGGCGTTACTGCTCTAGATAATCTATCTCACCTAAGGGCTGCGAAAGAAATCATAAAATCTGAACGGGAATTCATGTATTCTAGAATAAATAATAATCTGAGCTCCTTTTCCGCAGGTAAGTCAGACGTAAATTTCTATTTGATAAAGTCGCATCATCTTAGCTCTAAGAAACTTGCAGATTTTTTGCTCGAAAAAAAGGGGATACTTGTTAGGGATTGCAGTAACTTCACTGGCTTGAAAGATAAGAACATGTCAATTAGAGTCGCAGTAAAAACACATAGTGAAAATTTAGAACTATTTGATTCGCTGGAGTCGATTGACAAATGACGGCAAAACTCCTAATGATACAAGGGACTTCATCAGGTGCCGGAAAGAGTACTTTGGTAATGGCCTTTTGCAGAATATTTTCAAATATGGGTTACAAAGTTTGTCCCTTTAAGGCACAAAACATGACATCCAATTTCTACGTACTTAAAGAAAAAAAATCAATCAAATTAATGGCAAGAATACAGGCTGTTCAAGCAGTAGCTGCTAGAATTGAACCTGATATTAGAATGAATCCAATCCTGTTGAGACCACTTGGTAATGAGGTTAGCGAAATAATTTTAGGGGGACTAAAAAATTTGCGTTTAAGTGCAGAAGAATACTACGATAAATTTGTTCTCCAAAAAGGATTTCCCAAAGTTCTGCAAGATCTAGAAAGTCTTCAGAAGGACAATGATTTGATTGTAATAGAAGGCGCAGGATCACCTGCTGAAATTAATTTATCACAATACGATATTGCAAACATGGTTCTTGCCGAAAAAACTAGATCAAACGTAATTTTGGTAGCAGATATTGAGCGTGGAGGAAGCTTCGCTTCCATTGTAGGAACGATAATGCTACTTCCATCTCGACAAAGGAAGTATGTAAAGGGAGTGATAATTAACAAATTTTTGGGTCAAAAATCTATATTAACTAAAGGCATCATTTCTATCGAAAAGATGACCAGAAAAAAAGTCTTGGGAGTAATTACAAAAACAGAATTCGATATTCCAAATGAGGATTCATTGGATCAAAAGAGATCAAAGTCCTCATATACCCAGAGTTACCTTGATGAACAAATTGACATCGTTGCACATACCGTTAAAAACAACATCGACATGCAATATCTCCTAAATGTTTTAAAAATGAAATGACTAATGGACTCTGAGTTCATTTTATTAACGTTTGCAGCTGGCATTGGCCTCTCATTCCTTTTTGTAGATCCTCCAAATAAGATTCATCCAGTTTCATGGTTTGGGAAACTGGTAAGCTATTTTATCCCCAAATTAAAAGGCAATAACCCCAAACGAGATAAACTAAACGGGATAATTTTCTCATTAGCACTGGTCATTGGTATTTCTTTAGCTTCATATTATTTTTTAAATATCATTTACAAATTATTTGGGATATTTGCTTTGATAATATTTTCGATATTGGTACTAAAGTTTACTATGGCGATATTGACTTTGGAAAGACATGTTCAAGCCATCGTTTGTAAACTTGAAGAAGAAAATTTGGATGGAGCAAGAAAGAATCTTTCACAGATTGTTGGAAGGAAGACTGATACTCTTGATAGAGAACATATATTATCTGCCACAATAGAATCAATAGGTGAAAATATGGTTGATGGAATAGGATCTGTATTATTTTATTACTCGTTATTCGGACCTCCGGGAGCGATTGCTTTTAGGATTATCAATACGCTTGATTCCATGATAGGTTATACTGACAGTTATCATAAACATATAGGCTGGATGGCCGCGAAACTTGATACTATTTCAAATTTTCTGCCAGCTCGAATTTGCGCGGTATTGCTAATTATTTCGTCAAAGTTAGTTGGAGGCGACTGGAAAAACTCAATGATGGTAATGCGGAAAGATCACAAAAATACACTCAGTATTAATGGTGGATATCCAATGTCGGCGTTGGCCGGGGCCCTAAAGGTAAGATTAGAGAAAGTTGGTTATTATGAACTGGGTATAAATATTGAACCGCTTTCAATTGAAAAATGTAAAAATGCATTAACAATGGTGAAATTATCAATTTTGTTGTTTTTTATCATGATATCATTGCCAATTGTAATATTTTTGTGCTTTATCGGATGGTGGGACTTTTTGTATGGTTTTTGAGCCATTGATTTCTACTCTCTCTTTCTTGACAATTATCCCCACTTCAAAGTATGGGTTTGATTTACGAGTAATAGCAAGGAATATGTATTTTTTTCCAATTTGTGGCGCAGTGATTGGATTGGTTGTTGGAATAGTAGGATTCTCTGCGTCAACATTCCTGCCAGAATATATTGCTAGTTTCATTATATTGGTAACATTTGTTCTGATTACTGGCATTCATCACATTGATGGATTAGCTGATTTTTCTGATGGAGTTATGGTAAAAGGAGATAGAGATTCTAAGCGAAGAGCAATGTCTGATCCGGTAGTAGGATCTGCAGGCGCTAGTGCGTTAATTATTAATTTCATAGGTTTATTTATTGCAGTATTAAATTTTGAATCATCCACCAAATTATTCTATGCTATTATTGTATCGGAGGTAATGGCAAAATATGTCATGGTAATGCAGGCGTCGGTGGGTGAATCTGCATGGGCAGGTTTTAGCTCGCTATTCACAATTGAAATGAAAAAATTATCCAAAATAATCACATCAATCATTCTCACAGTCGTGTTGGTTTTCCTGTTACAAGGTATTGTAGGTCTGCTAACTTTGGGAATTGTAATAATTATCGGTTTGATCATCTACTATGTGGCTTACAGGAATTTTGGAGGAGTGAGTGGCGATGTCTTTGGCGCTTCCAATGAAATTTCCCGCTTAGCATCATTAATGATATTATCTACAATAACAATCTGAAAATGACCCAAGACATGTTGGCTTTGATAATGTGTGGTGGTAAAGGAGAGAGGATAAAAGATTTTTGTTCGGATAAACCTATGCTGAAGTTTAATAATAGACCATTAATTGAACACGTTCTGATATCATTGAAAAATTCTAAACAGTTTGACCGAATCTACGCTGCCGCAAGTCGCAATAGCAAAGTTACTTTGGAATTCTTGAAAAATCACAATTACTATCACAGCGGTACACTTGAGATCATGGAGACAACTGGTTTGAATTATTCAGCGGATCTCACATATGCATTGGAAAAATTGAAACCTTCTACTGTTTTAGTCTTACCATCCGATATGCCATTGGTAACTCCTGAACTGATTAAGAGAATAGTTTCTAAATGGAATGGAGACAGACAGTGTATTTCAATAGTAATGGACAAGCAATTCACTGCAAATCTTGGCCTGATCCCAAGTTTTAAAGTAAAACAAGGAAACAAAGAATATTTCCACTCCGGAGTAACAATTTTTGATACGTCTACAATGAACACTGGGAAAAGAATTAAAGAATATTATTTAAGACTTAACGACCAAAGAATCGCATTTAACATAAATACAAAAGAAGATTTTTTCTTACTTGATACTTCAATCAAGCGTATTGATGATTTCCCCTAGGATTGTTGCTCTTCCGCCAGTCTTTTTCGATATTGGGTTCCCACATGATTTGCAATTAATGTCATTGGTCGAGTGGGAAAAAATAACTTGCTTTTCCTGGCAACTGGTACATTGTACTGACAGAAAGTTACTTTTTGGTTTTGGAATCAAAATATTTTCTTTTTTCATTTTATATCACCTAATTAAGGTTGAATCTCCAATTTACGCATACGCATCCCTTCTTTCATAGTTTTACGATGACAATTCTTACAAGTATATCTTAAAGTAATCTTTTTTGTAGTCTTGGCAGTTCTCTTGAGTTCTGGAAATTTTTGTCCACCATATCCTTTTTTATCCTCTGCATGTCTTCTTGCCCCTATCGCCGTTTTTCTATCCTTACCCTTCTTATAAATAGCTACAGACTGATCTGTATGCTTCTTGCACTTTGGACAGAATTTCTTCAACTCTTTCTGCATCTTCATATTTTCAAATAGCAGCCTGTGGGTAATTTAAGGGAAACGTACATCTAATCATCCACGTGGCACTCTTAAGAATGCATTTTGAAAGAAATTCTAATTTTCGAGCTAAGAGAATCTTAGTTATTCCTATTAGCTTGAGAAAATCTAATATAGTGATTGCTTTTATACCACAATAATAATGTTCGAAAGCGTAATTCTACAAATGGTACCGGCAAATTGGCAAAGTTTCGGAGTATGGATACCTCTCACATTCGGATTGGCTGTTGGTCTAGGTTATGTAATAGCATCAGCACTTCGAAGGTCAAAGTAGTATCTTACCAACTTTTTTTCTTTTTATTAACACCGAAGTTGATTTATCATTATGATTAAAAAAATACTAACCAACACTATTAAAGAAAGGAAAATTAAAGTTGGTGCAGGACAAACAACAAGCTTCCTTTGGGAAGGAGAGAATGTTTTTTCAACCCCTTCTATGATTGCAGAGATGGAAGAAACATGTAGGTTGTTGCTAAAAGAAGAATTTTTGCAAGATGAAGATTGGGATTCTGTAGGCACCCTGGTAAATATTCGGCATTTGAAAGCAACTCCGGTTGGGACAGAAGTGAAATTAAAAGCTAAAGTAACGGATGTAAAAGAGAGGCGGGTAACTTTTGAAGTAGATGCGGTTGACAAGATTGATAAAATAGGCGAGGGGCTGCATGAAAGAACTGTGATTAATGTCCCTGAATTTAGGGAAAGATTTAACAAGAAATTAAAAAAATTGGAAACATTGTAATGTTAAACTTGTAAAACATTAGATTTGATTAGATATAGATTCATTATCTTCAATTATGAAAAATAATTTTAGTATTGACATAATGGACAATGGTGAATGAATAAAAGTTTATATGATATATTTCAAGTCTGTAGATTTGTATGGCTCAGCAGCCTTCGAAAAGTGGAGGTAGGGTATCAAGACGTGACTTCATAAAACTCATGGCTGCTGCAGGTACTGTAATGACATTTGCTCCCTTTGTTGACTGGGGAAAGTTTCTGCCAAATCCAACGGGTCAGTCAAACGAGAAACAAAAAGTAGAACTTCCAGATGGTTCCCAAGCCAATGTCAATTCTTTTCCAATTAATCACTCAGAAGCTGTAATTTATCCAAAATCTAATGACCCAGTTTTAAATAAGGAAGCCTTTCGGACATGGCAGTTTATCAGATTACCTGAAGAACTCGGTGGAAAAAAGAATGACGTGGCTTCTTTCAGAATGTATAGCATGGTTTGTCTTCATCTCTGGTGTCTGTGGAAATATTGGCCTCAAGACGGAAGAAAAAGGGGAGAATGTCCATGTCATGGGAGTATGTACGATCCTCTTACTGGTAAAGCATTTGCAGGACCTGCTTCACTGCAGGCTCCTCCGTCAAACGTATTACCAAGACTAGATCTAGAGATCTCTGCAGATGGTAACATATGGATTAAACCTCCAAATTGGAGTGTTAACGGAAATGGGGTAGTGGGGTTTGGGCGTTTCCTTACATAGAGAAAATAGCCTGACTCGTTTTTTCAGGTGGACATATGCTGGTGTAGATAGAACTCTCTTTATGGGAATGAAATTTACATTTCCAAGCAGATTTGTAAGTCCACTTGGATTTTTGGGGATGCTGACATTTGTGATTTTTATTATTCTCGGAATTACTGGAGCACTACTCATGCTATTTTATGAACCCATATTAGACAGAGCATGGAATAGTGTGAAGACAATCAATGATGTCATCCCATACGGATTTCATTTAAGAAATATTCACTATCATGCATCAAATGCAATGGTAATGGTAGCGCTTCTTCACATGTATTATCAGTATTTCAGTGGTAGATACAAGATTAGAAACGAAATACTATGGGTCACTGGAATCATATTGGGAGTCCTCACAATTCTGGAGGCTTTTACGGGATACGACATTATTTTCAGCGAAAGAGCTGAATTAGCTATTTCTATCGCGGCTTCCCTTACCAATTCAATCCCCATAATGGGACCACAGATGAGAGATGCATTCTTTGGTGCCGGTTTCCATGATTTCGTTTTGAGATTTTATGCTTTTCATGTCTTCTTTTTACCGATAGTCATGCTGGGTCTAATGGTTGTACACTTCCCTAGATTCCTAGTATTTGATGTTCCTATGGTAATGGCAATAACTGGTGCAATCATGCTAACAGGAGGTGTATTTCCGGTTGATATGGGACTCAAGTTTGATCCTAATGTTCCCCCAGGTATCACTGTACCTGAATGGTATTTGACCGGTCTGTACTCATTCCTGCGTAGTGCGTATGATAAATTTACTACTGGCGTGGCTTGGCCAGGGTTGTTTATTTTTGCGTTGCTTATAGTACCATTTATCGACAGATATAAGAAATTTTCATGGAAGGATAGACCAATAATAACAGCGATAGGTATTACAAGTCTGGCTCAGATTATAGTTACTACTTACTGGGGATTTTACATAGATCCGGACAGGACCAAGTCGTTATTGGAAAGACTTGTGATCGATCCCATTTTTCTCTATCTAGTCATGATTTTGCTAGTTCCATTATCATTTGGCTTCACCTATATGATGATAAAACTAGCCAAAAATGCGGAGGCAAATGCAAAGATTCAACCCAAAAAGCCGACAGGAAAAAGCTCGATAAACCTAACCGAAAAATGGATATATTGTATATTTATTGCTCTCCTGGCATTCCAGGTCTATCTCAATATTGCAGCATATTACGCAGTACTTAACGGAATGAAAAACTACTCGCTCTTTATAGTAGGCATTATGATGCTTGTATTCGCTGGTATGTTTCATGTGTTCAGACACGCAAGATCGTTGCAAAAAGCTCCGCCACCAAAGCCCATGATGCCACCTATGCCAATGAAAGAGACGCCACCTTCACTTACAAAAACTGGTGAGGCTCAAGCAGGGCAGATTACAGACGGCACAAAGATTCTTGAAGACGCTGCTGCAAAACAAAGAACTTTGGCTTCCACAAAGTCAGAGACATCCTCATCCCAATCAGGTCAGTCAGTAAACAAAGCAGACTCTGTCACAATAGACGGTGCCGAGCCTAAATTAGTCTCAGATGAAAAAAAATAGATTTTTCCTTAGCAGTTTGTACCATTTACCTGTTATTTTAAAGTCGGATAAAAGACAATGCCAAGGATGACTAATCTTAATATTATATATATTCGTGATTTTTAACCAGATGATAAATGAATAACAGTGCTGCAGGAATCAGTATCATTGCATTTATTATTGCTGTGGCCGCAAGCATGACTTACTATCAATTTGTTTATACTAAAGAAGCAAATGCAAAACCGCAATTACCTGAAGAGGTTCTGAATCCTCCAGATAATGTCAAAGTGTCTATCATAGAAGGTTCATCTCAACAGTCTCAGCAGAAAAACTTTGAGCCGAAAGAAGTAAGGGGCACCCTGGGAATCAATAATAAGATGATTTGGACGAACCTTGATACTACCGCCCATACTGTTACTACTGACACTCAATACACGGATCAGATAAACGGTCCGTTTAATTCAATAGACACCAT
>DATIFZ010000083.1:0-18910 GCA_035454925.1 Nitrososphaeraceae archaeon | reverse complement strand
TTTAAAGAATGCCTATTCATGACCATAATATAAAACTTTCAAAATCAAAGTATTTTCGTACTTCTTGCTACAGCGTACATATGGTCCCTCAGATCTCTTTCATAGAGCGAATTCATTTTTTCTAGCAGAATTGCTCTTGCTTCCATTCTATCCTCCTCAGTCTTAGCCCTTAGCACGTTAGCAAAAAGTTCAGCAAGATTTTCTTTTAACCATCCATCCAGTATGTGAAATCGCTCTTCATTTATCCATTTTGCTTTCGACGAATCAATATCGATGTCTTCATCAAAAATGCCAGTTTCAACATAATCAATTAGCATGAATATACAGTTATTTGGATCAGGATCTTGAAGAACAGCTTTTGGTCTGCCCTCACCTCTTCCAGAAGTTACCTTTTCAATAAGCCCTTCAGGAATGATATATGAACCTCTTATCCTTGCAATCGAATCAGCTAATGAAGTAATTCTTCCTATTACCAGTCTTAATTTTCCAGAGCAATCTTGGGAAAGAAATACGTAATCTCCCTCCTTTATCTTGGGCTTTCCAAATAACATATCAATTTGAGTTTTAGTAAATTATTTAATACTTGCGATAAAAGTGCTGCTGCTTTATTGGGTGAAGCTCATCATAATGCTTCCCGCCTCCAACCTGCCCGTTCAAATTTTAATATTAGTAAACTCGATATTTTGTTGCTATGCCAAGGGTATTTGTAGCGGCAGACATACATAGAAAAGGTGAACTTGAAAAAATTCAAAAGAATCTGATATCTTGTTTGAAACTTGAACATATTCATCTAAAACTTGTGAAGCCAGAAAATTTTCACTTTACACTAGTATTTTTTGGCGAAATAAATGATTCATCACTTGACAAGATAGTTACAAGTATTTCAGAAATAGAATTTCAGTCATTAAGAATAAATTTCAAGCCGATAGGGGCCTTTCCAGATATTAAACGGGCTAAAGTTGTATGGATAGGATTGGATGAGGAAACAAAACTTACTTTCTCTCAATTGTATGATATTGTCATATCTAAACTAAATGAACTGGATCTAAAGTTAGTAAATGAAATGGAAAAAGAGATAATACCACACATAACTCTATTTAGAACAAGGAAGGTGCCACTTTGTTTGAATCTACAACAGGTCCAATCAGATAACACAATTGATGATGTAATCGATACAATTTCAGTAAAAAAGAGCCTCATAACACCTCACGGTCCTATATACGAGAACATAATATCCGTGAAAGGCAAATGAATTCTCCAGAAAACATGATACAAAGAATAGCAAAGTCGTTAGTTCCATCAAAATCAGGGCAGAATAAATTAGCAAAAATATCAAATGAGATAAAAAATGAAATTTTGAGCTTTAAAGATAGTAGAATTTTAAAAGTTACTTTAGGTGGATCGTTTCCGAAAGGTACCTGGCTTGATAACGATACGGACATTGACTTTTTTGTAATGATAGAACAAACGGTAGATAGAAAGGAATTTGAAGAACTGGGTAAAAAAGTTGGTTTTCATGCTTTAAAAAAATATAAACCGTACTTGCGATACTCTGAACACCCATACGTAGAAGGGAGGGTCGACGGAATAAGAGTAAACATAGTGCCTTGTTACAAAGTTGAAAAAAACAACTGGAAAAGTGCTGCAGATAGATCACCATATCATACTGATTTTATGCAAAAGATGTTAAATGAATTTTTGAAAAGTGAGGTAAGAGTCCTCAAATTATTCTTAAAATCAATAGGAACATACGGTTCGCAGATATCCATTTCCGGTTTTAGTGGTTATGTAACTGAAGTACTCATCTTAAAACATGGTTCTTTTAGAAATGTTCTGCAAGCATTTGCTGAACTCAAGGCAAACTCTGTCGTTTCGTTAGATACTCCGGATGAAAAAACTCTTTCCAAATTTAAGAGCCCCATCATAATAATTGATCCTATCGATATGAACAGGAACCTTGGTGCTGCCATTTCGCCCGAGTGTGTTTCAAAATTTGTGCTGGCATCAAGAAACTTTTTGAAAGATCCTTCTTTTGAATTTTTCAAAGTGTCAAAGCCCAATGCAAATACTATAAAGCAAATTAAATCAAATTTGCTTGTAGTAGAATTTAAGATCCAAAGAAGGAGTCCGGATATCCTGTGGGGCCAGCTAAAAAGAAAACTATCTAGCATTTCAAAACAGCTTGAAAGCGCAAGATTTGAAATAATTAACACATTTTGCTTTACTGATGAGCAGGAACGTGCAATATTTATTTTTACGGCAGAACTTACGAAATTGTCAAAATTAACTGTTAATGATGGCCCTGAAATATTTCTAGGAAAAGAAACAGATGCATTTATCAATAAAAGAAAGAGTAAATCAATTATGATGATCACAGAAGGTGTGAGAATTATCAGCATTGAAGAAACTAAGAAAAGATCGATTAAGGAACATGCAAGGTTAATTATTGAAAAGGACATTAAATCTGGCGCCAAAACTGGAATTACTTTGGATCTCTCAAAAGGATATTCCATCTATTTGGCAAGTGAAAGAGTGTTGAATAGTTTTGTTTCTACTGCCATTAGTCGCATGGTCTGTGATGGAGAATTTATTAGACACAGATAATAGGAAAAGTCTAGAATTTTTGCTGACTTATCCATTATTTGATGAAAAGACTTTTGATAATAGGATGAGAGAAATGTCATCATTGGATATTAACTCAGTATTTTCGTTTGGTAGTGTGCAATTGAAAAAGGCCCAGATAATTGGCAAGGGATCTGTTGGGTTGGTAACTCTGGTTAAATTCAAAAATAAACTTCTCGCGTTGAAGATAAGAAGAACAGATGCCAATAGAGCGAATATGTATGATGAGGTACTTTATCAATCCCTAGCAAACTCAATCGGGATTGGTCCTTTTCTCCTAAATTATTCAGAAAATTTTATATTGATGGAGTATATCAAAGGGTCAAACATTGAGAGTTGGTATGAATCGCAAACATCAAACAAAAAGTTGCTACGGTGTACTAATGCAATCCTTCAGCAGTGTTTCCTTCTTGACTGTTTAAACCTTGATCACGGCCAACTGAGCAGGCTTGACCGACACATAATAGTATCGCCAGAGGGTTTGCCAACAATTTTGGATTTTGAAACTTCAAGTACAAAAAGGAGGAGCAGTAATGTGACTAGCGTTTCTCAATCAATTTTTCTACATGGACCGATACATGCGAAATTAAGAAATGCAATTAATAAGGAAAGGACAGACATTATCAAACATATCAAAGACTACAAGAAGCACATGAATCGTAAAAAATTTCTACCGATCCTGAATTTATTAGAATCATAGAGATTTGGTATTGGAAACAATAATGAGTTAAAACTGAAAGTGATTTTTGAAATTTGTGCATTAAGATTCTTAAACCAGTGTCCTTAAGATAAATTAATGTCAAACTCGCAAACATTTGTCATCAAGACTTTAAAGAAAATGAATCTAAAAGGTGGAACAGTGATAGATGGTTTTGCAGCGACTGGAATTACAAATACAATCGCCTCTGAATGTATACTTCACTCAATCGAAACACAGTTGATAGCAACAATAGAATCATCGTACTTTTCTCAGTTATCGGTGGTTAGAAACTCCATTCCATATTTTCCAGTAAGAATATACGCTAATGAGGAATTAAAGACAGCAATTTTTATCTCGGAGATAAGTATTGAGCCATCATTGTACTATCTTATTGGAAATACAATGTTAAATTGGGCGAAGGATAATGAATGTGACCTCATCATTAGCTCAAGTAACAGTGTAAATCCTCAACCTACTACTAACACTTCTAATCCAAATGAATATTCGATCGCAGCAATTGGTAATACAGTACGAGCAAGGAACAGGTTAAAAGATTCAAAAATAGCGTTACTGAAGAATGGTACTATAGGAGGAATTCCGGCAGTATTATTAAACCAGAGCTCAGCTTTGGGTATTGATGTAATCGTCTTGTTGGTAAAAATTATAGAAGGAATTCCAGATTTTAGAGCTGCAGCAGAGTTATCTACAACAATAAGCAAACTTGTTCCGGGTGTGTCATGTGATATTCCATTACTATTACAGGAAGCTGAAAAGATTGAAAAAGAGATAACCAAAATAAAAACACAGGACACAGAAAGTGAAATGGATGCGTACGGTTAGAACTAAATCAGACGTCCACTGGCTTGCAAGTGTCAGTCAGTCACACAGTCAGTTAGTCGGGCAGTTAGTTGATTTGGTTTCAAAATCTCGCATTTTAGAACTAATGAATTCGCGCTAGTCCGTCTTCGTGGCGATAATTTTTACCAGGTTTTTGACAGTCGCCAGATTCAAGTCAACCTGTTCTGCTATCATTTCCTCGGATATCCCAGAGTCGTATAAATTCCTGACACTTTCTTTTTTCTCTTGACTAATATTTTTTACATCAAGTTGTATATCTAACTCTGATTCAGATTTCTTTATGAAGGACTGTACTTGTTCGAAAACAGGATTAATGTCGATATTCGTATCTGTGGAAATAACGACAATGTGATTTTTTATTGGAATGCTAAACATGATTACCTTATCATAAACGTAAATAACAGAGTGCAAATTCCCCAATTCAGATTCAAAAATTTTCCTCAGTTCAACTATGTACGCAGATTGAGTATAGCTTATTTCTGGATTTCGTCCTTTAAGGTGCTCGTTTAACCCCTGTCGAAATACACTGGCGCAAAGATGTCCTGATTTTTCGACCAATCCCGAAAATCTCAAAGCGGGATTGATTGCCAATAGACCATTCAAGAACTCAAGGTCATTCATCGAACAATATCTACTGCTCCAGAACTATATCTGTCTTTATGTGCATGTATTTCCATTCATGTTATCAGTCCCCAGAATAAATTTTGCAAAAGATAAAAAATATGATAGTGATTACAAAAACAAGATATTTATCTAAATGAAATAATTACATGAGATAATATGGCGGAAGATATTTCCTCAACAGCTTCTAATACTATACCTTTTCCTACATTAACAATCGTATATCTGGTGACTCAGGCTAAAGATTTGATTGACGAAATTAGTCAAAAATATAACAATATCACTGTAGAAGATTGTAACGGTTTTTTTAGTGATGGAGTCAAGAGAGATTACAAGAAGATAACCATATGGAGCCAAGGAATTGATAGTCTTTGGTTTAATGCCTTAATAGCTAGGATAAAGGAAATTGCAAATGTAGACTCAGTGCCTATAGTATCTGGCGGCATAATGTATACCGTATAGTATCTTAATTTATTTTTGTCTACAATGGTTTTTGGAAGGTCATTTATGATATTAGATCAAGTCTACTTGGTATCGGCCTTGATATCAATAATAATGCCACTCCCGACTCCAGGGCTTCCTATTTTTTCATATTTTTTCCTAGGCATATTTATCTGAACTAAAGTCTTCGGATATGTCTTGATGACCGTTTGTGGTTGGGACCGCAGTATAGCTTCGAGAATTGGCTTTATTTGCTTCTTTACCTCCTCATCAGATATCGATCTGTCAATAGCTTCTAACATTAACTGCTGCTGTGATATTGACTCTAGTTCGATATCTTCAATTAGGGACAAAGTAATGTTAGTACCATTATCGGAAAGCTGTGTTATTTTGTATCTGAATTGTGTTTCTTCCAACTTGTCGTAAATACTCTTATTTCCTTATTACTTTTTACTTTTTGTTCTTAAGTTCTAGAAGTTCCGAAAAGGTGTCTTGACATCCATAAGACATATTAAAATTGATTGTGTATTCAAAAAGTATAAGTTATGAAATACAGAAGCCGCACGGATATCTTCGCCTCAATTTTGCAGTCTGCAAATAATCCAAAGGGGGTTGGGATTACGACAATAATGTACAAGTCCTTTCTCTCTCATTATCAGCTCAAGAAATATCTTTCCATAATGGTTGAAAATGGTTTAATAATGGTGGAAGAGGATGAACATTTGTACAAGATTACGGAAAAAGGTCTAAGATTTTTGCAGCTTTTCACTAATATTAACGAACTTATTGATACTACGAAAGAATATAATGCTTAAATCTCGGTATTATCTCATAAAAGGTAAAGTTTTTTTCATCAATCCGAAAGAGTATAATGTGATCCGAATAACACACTGTGATGCTGCCCGAATGTAATATCATACAATAAATGACACATAAAAGTGTCATACTATGGAGTTTATTAATAGTATTTATGTGCATACTTTCCAGTTTAGACGTTAGGCGTTTTTGTAGATACTGTTACTACTTATACCTACAAGAATGATTAAAATACGAGAAAATTAAATTAGCCCGGCCCAGATTCGAACTGGGGTCAAAGGCTCCAAAGGCCTCTATGCTTGACCACTACATTCAGCGAATTATAAATTCTCTACCGGGCTGCCGGACGATTTTTTATGGAACACCTGATTTATAAAGATACGAATTTATCAACAATTTTTAGCAATTTGTTTGCTGGATCTTCCATTCGGTTCAGCATATGTTGAGCTCTATTTTTCTGCCTAAGTCTAAATAAATTATCAGATAGAATACGGCGTAGAATTTTTACAATTTGGACTGGATTTCCAATTTTATGAATGAGTCCTGTTTTTACTAGATAGTCATCAACATAGAAATTTATGGGTGAAATTGAAATGGTAGGTTTTCCAAGGAGCGCTGATTCAGCAGTCATGGTTCCACCACCGCCAATAAAGATATCGGCAATAGATATAAGCTCCAAACCGTCAACTACATTTTCCAATACATGGATTTTATCGCCATATTTTTCCTTGAATTGTATTATCTGGTCCTGATATCTGCACAGGACCAAGATATTTGTTGTATCATGAAAGTTCTGAACTATAGATTTTAGAATATTATTCACATTGTTAATAGGCTTATCGATCAAATATGCCGCCTTACTTTCTTCAGGCCTAATCACAAACGTATTGCTTTTTGAAAGTTGATATTTTTTCTTTAACTTGGACGAGTCTATGTTTTTTGTTTCCTTACTTATCCACGCGACCGGATCTAGTGCTCGATAACGAACAATTTTTTTTCTCAAGATACCCAAATTGTCCCATGCGGAATATGGAATGATCCAAGGACATAAAAGATAGTCAACAAACGGAATTGTTAACTTTTGAACAGCACGAGCATGAGGTGAATCACTAAAAGTGACGTGAGGAATTCCCAAACCAAACGCAACTCTTGCTGCTTCAGGCGAGGAAAAGCTGATACATAGATCGGGATTAAATCTCTCAATCTCTTTTGCCAAATTAAAAATCCTACTAGAACTTGCTCTTAATTTGTCATATTTTGAGGAACCTCCATACTTTCCGACCAATCTCAGATCAAATTTCTTTAATCTAGCTAACCTTACACATTCTCGATAATGTCTTGCAGTGCACAAGACTTCGTAATCTCTTTGTTTTAGGAGTTCCACTACATATTTAAAGAACATAACTTGTTTTGGGGTTAAAACGTCAAACCAGATTCTCAAGCACCATGTATAAGTATCCTCATAGAAAAAACTTTTCTTCAACCAATTTTAATTTTGGTTGAGGAACATACATATGCTAATTGGGGTCGATATTGCCATTGACTGTTGAATCATCGAAGGTAGCCGTCTATGGGTTAAGTACTGAAGGATACAAAATTGCCTCTCATATTTCTAATAAAGGTATACCAGTTTCAATTATCGATGATTCTTCTGGAATGGCAATTACGCTTAAACCAGATATCGCCAAGACCTATTCTAGTGTAACTTCTTTTATTCAAGACGAAACTCTCTTGGATTTTGAACCGTTTGATGTAGCCATCAATAATGCATCATTTATTTTTTTTAGTCCAAGAATCAGAAAGTCATGGCCTGATGCAAGGAACCATATTGTGTCCAAATTTCAGGATGTGATAAAACATGTGAGCAAAGATAGCTCAATAATCTACACAGTTCCTGCAGGTTTGGGAGTAAACAATGAAAACATAACTTTGATAGAACATCGAACAGGTCTGAGTGTTGGCACAAACATATTCTATCATTATATGCCCATTAGCTCCATTTCGTCAGGCCTGTTTGATTCAATAATCGGAACCAAAACTGAGTTCAATTCTAGTTTTGCAAGCATGTTAAGCGGACTTTATTCCGACAAAGCAATGAAGGTAGTAGATATTGAGTCTGCAGAGTACATCTATTGTATTAGAATTTTGAGACATTATGGCTTGATGTCGCCAATATTTGAAATTTGCAAATTTGTAGATAATAATTTTCAATTTCAGAGTACCGAAACCGAATCATTTGATGAAATGTATCTTGATGACCTAGTGGGAGGGTTATTTGATTTGAATACCATATTATCATCTCTGACTGGAATTTCTCCATTGACTCTCTTGCTTAAGGGCAATATTGCCACAGTAGAGAATTACATAAAACACTTGACCGAACAAATCAAGATTATCCTAAAGAAATATGAATTGAAAGCAAGCAAAACAAAAGCGATCATTTCATGGACATTTGATCCAAATGAAATGAGGGGTGATAGATTGGAAATAATATCCAGATTGGAATCAAGAATGAAAGACTACGTGGGTGATGTGGAAAGACAGGATGCTATGTTTGACTTTTACTCAAGTGAGAAAAAACTCATAGTAGTTTCATGTTCAAAGACAGATTTTGAAAGATTAACAAAGAATAATCCTAATTCCGAGATTATTATTCTCAAGGCAACTCCATTATTAGGACAATCCAACATTTAGGGTTAAACTCCCAAAATATAATAACAAGAATGCACAAATTAAAAGTAGGATTGCTTGACGCAAAATGTCCCAATTGTGATAATAGAGCACAAGTTGATGATGATGTTACTAAAATCGAGTGTAAAAATTGCGGTTATGCAGACAATTATGAAAATTATATAGAAACGATGAAATCAAAGGCTGAAAATATGGCTGATAATTATCAGTTTAAAGGCAATCTATAATCTGTAGATTAGAAGGTAACTCAAATTACTCATCAAAATCAAATTAGGTAATCATGATTATGTGTATGTATTTTTATATGTATGAATTCCCTCACTTGACTAGGGTTGCATGAATTGATTTTAATCTTACCAAAAATATCCCTTGTCAGAACAGGTTAATTCGGATCCGCAATTTTGACATCGCAGATGGCAACTTTGAATACTAAACATAGAGTATCCGCAACGAAAGCATCTTCTTTCATTTCCGTCCTCTTTTTTTTCCTCTATATGCACTTTATAGTTAATCGGATTGGCACTTATTAAGGATTTGGTGTTTAATCTGCAAAGATTAATTAAATGTAATATTTGTTTGAATCCATATTGACTCAGTTCAAGATAATAGTTTCTGATAAGAAGGGTAAGAGCGTTAGCAAAGAACTAAAAGATAAAGAAGCTCAACCCCTGGTGGGTCTAAGGGTAGGAGAAATTGTAGATGCTGCTGTCGTTGGCATAACTCCTGGTAAGATCCAATTGAAAGGTGGTAGCGATAAATCTGGAACCCCTATTCGAAGTGATGTTCACGGCGGTGTAAAAAAATACGTGCTGCTGTCCAAAGGGGCTGGCATGAGAGATGATAGAGAAGGCATAAGAAAGAGAAAACTGGTCAGGGGAAATATGATTACAGAGGAAATATATCAAATAAATTGTTTACTCTTGGAAGGAAACTTGCCAAGTCCTGCTGAAGCCTCTACGACTGAAACCGAAAAAGCCGAACAATAGTTATTTCCTGCATCTCTTCGGATAATGATAACATCAAAAGAAATACTTTCAATTAAATTAATATCTCTGTAAAATTTCAATATACTTATTGCATTGGAAAGAAACTTTACCCGACTGGTACGTCAAACAATACGGTTATCAACCTTGCGTTAATATTGGAACATCCGGTCATGTCGACCACGGAAAAACTACATTAGTTGAATCCATAACCGGGGTTTGGACCAGTGGTCATAGTGAGGAATTAAGAAGAGGAATTACGATAAAGGTAGGATACGCTGATGCTGCTTTTTACAAATGCAAGAATTGTCATCCACCAACATGTTATTCGACAAAACCTGAATGCACTAATTGTGGCCAGGAATCTGAATTCGAACGCGTAGTAAGCTTTGTAGATTCTCCCGGACATGAAAGTTTAATGGCAAATATGCTTTCAGGAGCTGCTTTGATGGATGGTGCAATCTTGGTGACTGCAGCTAATGAAAAAGTGCCCCAACCTCAAACTAGAGAACATTTATTAGCACTACAGACTCTTGGCATAAAGCAAATTGTAGTAGTTCAAAATAAAGTTGATTTGGTATCATATGAAGAAACAATAGAAAATTATGATCAAATAAAGACCTTTGTTAAAGGAAGTGTTGCGGATGCCGCGCCAATTATTCCAGTTTCTGCTCAACACAAATTAAATATTGATGCTCTAATTGAGGCTATTGAAACGAACATTAAGACTCCCCAAAGATCCAAGAACTCTGAACCTTTAATGCACGTCCTAAGATCATTTGATATCAATAAACCAGGTCTTCCAATAAGTGAGGTTAAAGGAGGAGTTATTGGTGGTTCCTTAATCCAAGGAGATTTTGAGACAGGAGATGAAATTGAAATACGACCCGGAATCCATGATGAGAAAAAAGGTAAATACGAACCCATAATGTCAAAGATCTCCTCACTAGGTACTGGTGCAGGAATTGTTGAAGTCGTAAAACCAGGGGGACTGGTCGCACTTGGAACTACATTGGATCCATATCTAGTAAAGAGTGACTCGTTAATAGGTTCGCTGGTAGGACTTCCAAACTCACTTCCCCCCGACGTATATGATGTCAGAATTGAACTTAATTTATTTGAAACTGCTGTAGGGACCCAAGAACTCGTAAAAGTTGATCCAATCAAAATAAAAGAATCATTGCGACTAAATATTGGGACTGCTGCAACGCTCGGTACAGTTACTCATGTAAAAGATCATACCGTCGAAATTAAATTGAAGAAACCAGTATGCATGGTTAGTCAAAGCAGAGTTGCAATTAGTAGAAGAATTGCAGACAGATGGAGGCTAATAGGTTCGGGTGTTGCATCGTGACAATATTATTCCAGTACTTTTCTATAGTATCAACCAAAGTCTCGTGAATTATCAATCACTGAGGAGATATTTTTTTCCCATTACTGATATGAATACACTGCCATGCCCTTTTGTGACACGGCCTACACGATGATATTTTAGCTTGTGCTTATCCAATATGTTGGCTATTTTATCCACGCCAGATTTTGAAACTACTATGCAAAAGCCAATTCCCATGTTAAATGTAGAGTACATTTCCTCATAGGAGATCTTCCCAGTTTTCTGAATGAGCTTGAATATGCCTCTTGGTTGTGGAAGATTATCGAGATTAAAATCAATCTTACTATTTAGTCTCGATAATTTGCTAAACGAACCTCCTGTTATATGAGCAAGCCCGTGAATTGAGGCTGGCTCTGTTTCAAGTAAATCAAGGATAGGCTTAACGTATATCCTTGTAGGCTTCAGTAGTTCTTCACCGATTGAATTGTCAAAAAATGCGCAAGATTTTTGCAAATCGAATTTAGGAAGTAAGACTTTTCGAGCAAGGGAGTATCCGTTTGAGTGCAATCCATTGCTTTCCAAACCAATAATAATGTCGCCTTCTACAATCTTATTGCCCATGATTAATCTGTTAATATTACATACTCCGAAAACAGAACCGACAAGATCAAATGTATTTTCCTCACTATCGTTTAGAAGATCTGGGAGTATCGCCGTCTCCCCGCCAACTATTGCGACTCTTGATTCTTTAGCTCCTTTAGTCAATCCTTTTATTAGTTCTCTGACAAGGTAATAATCGGGTTTTTTCAATGCTATGTAATCCAGGAAACCTATGGGGACCGCACCCACGCATATTATATCATTCACGTTCATAGCAACACAATCTATGCCTAAAGTATTGAATTTCTTCATTAATTGGGCAATTATTATTTTAGTACCTACTCCATCGGTATGCAATGCAATGACTTTGGAATCAAATTCAACAAGTCCTGCGTAGTGCCCGAATCCAGATATAATTTTCCAATCCTTCCTTCCAAAACCAGAATGAGTTCTTGATACAAGTAGCCCGATTTCATCTTGTATCCTACGAATTTTCTTTATGTCGACCCCGGCTTTAGAATAACTCCACATAAGTGTCTTAGATGTTATAATACGTGTTATAAATAAAATATCCTGACCATCGTATTTAGATATCCTAATAGAAAATTAACTTATAAACATGAATGCAACTGTAATAGGCATGGAAGGTACTGAGACTGTCTTTGAAGATTCCGAAAAGACATTCATAGAGTTATCTAACTCTCAAAGGCTTCAGATAATAAATGCTCTTATAAATTCCAAGATGAATCTGACGTTAATAGCAAAACATCTTGGGATAACTATGCAAGAGGCTCATAGAAATTTTAATAGACTCATGGAAGCGGGTATTGTAAGTAAGGATTCAAATGGTGCCTACTCTCTGACGACATTCGGAAATACAATAGTTACCCAAATACCTTCCATTAATTTTCTATCAAAAAATAAGGCTTATTTCTCAGATCATTATTTCGCGGATCTTCCGATGAAGTTTGTTCAGAGAATAGGATCACTGGATAACAGTACCTTTGTCCAAGGTCTGGTCGCAGTAATGGAGGAAATTAAAGAAATGTACAGACATTCCGAGGAGTTTATTTATGGTATGATCCCTCAAGTCCCTCTAGATCTTATGGAAGTAGCTGCAAAGGTAGTAAAGGATCGAAAGATTAGTTTTAACTACATTTTGCCAAAAAACGCCGTAATACCAAAAAAAGGTAAAGATTTTCTAAATCAGATAAATTTTCACGATTTGCTGAAAACCGGATTAGTTGAAAGAAAAATGACAGAAGAAGTTAAAGTCTCTGTAGTGCTAAATGAAAAAAGAGCCCTAGTGATGTTTCCATCAACTAAGGGTGAAACGGATATGAATGGTGCATTTCTTGGTATCATAAACAAGAACGATGATAAGGATAGTAATAATATGCTTTTTCATGAGTGGTGTTTAGATTACTTTAGATATTGTTGGTTACGATCAAAACCCTTTGACAATACTAAACTTAGGGAAGTATAACAAAGGTAATACGTTCCAATAAATTTAGAAAGAATTGGTGCAGTTACTTGGTAGTTATTTTGAATTATTTCTCTTTGCTGCCTGAAGTGCAGAAAATAATGCTCCAGCTTTTTGCCTGGTTTCCAGATATTCATTAGTGGGAACGGAATCCATAACTATTCCAGCGCCTGATTGAACATAAGCGTTTTTACCATTTATGAATAAGGATCTTATAGTTATTGCAAAATCGCAGCATCTGTTGAAGGAAAAGTATCCCAAGGCTCCTGCATAAGGCCCCCTTGGGGTTTTTTCTAGCTCTGATATTACCTCCATCGCTCTGACCTTCGGCGCTCCAGATACTGTTCCAGCAGGAAACAATGACCTAAAAGCATCAAAACAGTCGTATTTCTTGGAGAGCTCCCCAGTTATCTGAGACACTATATGCTGAACATGACTGAATCTCTTTACAATCATCAACTCTTTTGGACGTACAGACCCAAATGTACATACTCTGCCAAGATCGTTTCTTGCTAAATCTACAAGCATGGTATGCTCTGCCAGCTCTTTTTTATCTCTTAAGAGCTCATTTTTCAACTTTCTATTCTGATTTTCGTTGTTGGTAATGGGCCGTGTTCCTGCAATAGGAAATGTATCAATCTTGTTGTCAATCACGCGAAGTAGCATTTCAGGACTTGATCCGATTATTAATCGTTTTTTTCTTTTAAAAAAATACATATATGGAGATGGATTCAATTTTCGTAAATTCTCATATATACACAATGGATCCCCTTTTATGACAAAATTGATTTTTCTTGATATTACCACCTGAAAGACCTCTCCCTGATATACGTAATTCTTTGCCTTCTTAACGTTATCAATAAAATTGCTCCTGGAAGTTTCCGATATTGGTTTTGAATAGGAAAAACTACTTGCTCTGGTTAGTTTTTTAGGTTTTATAATTTTCTCTAACTGATTAAATCTGGATTTATTACCAATGTGGAAATAGTAAGTTTCGTTATCCTTCTTGTCATGGATTAAACCATCCGTGTAGATTCCAAATTCCATTAATGGAAACAGATTGTTAGTTTTCTTGTCTGGTAACTCTTCCCAAAATTTGATGGCTTCGTAGCTAACGTATCCCACTGCACCTCCTATATATCGTAGTTTCCTCTCGTTAATAATTGGCATTATTTTCCTTAATTCTACAAGTGGGTCTACTACCTGTTTATCACTAATCATTTTTTCCTTTCGAAAAACTTGAAATCTAGAACAGTCACATTTTACCGTAAATTCCGGATCGAATCCAATTACGGAAAATTCCGAAAGTTCCTTGGGCCCGGTTAAAGATTCTAAAATAAACACATCGTCATAATTCATGTAGATCTGCTTAAAGATCTCAAATGCATTCATGCGAGTATTAATTTTTTTCTTGTTGAAGGTGTGGATTTTTGAGAAGCCCTTAAGCATTTATGACAGTTACCACAAAAAGGTGTCCTGAGACATGATTTAAGTATTTATTTTTCGATCTGAATCAATCATTTTTGCCTTTACGTCCACTACCCAATATTTCGTAAACGGAAAACAAACCAAAAATGTTTTGGAAATAGCAATTATTTCATTTACTAATAGATGATATCCTCGGCCTAACATTTGAACTACACTTTATGAATAGTAACACGTCCTCATATGAACTAGTTTTTTTTACTACCTATCTATAATGTTGGTAGTTGCTAATGGTTTTCTGCCCATGAAACCTTCATCCTTTCTATGCCAAAATTTTATCTCATTCTCGCCTTCTTTCCAACAAAGCCATACCTCTTCATCAAATCTTAATGAAGGAAAATCTAATAGACCCTCATCAACGCTTTTTATCATAACTCCCTTGTTCTCAAGTTCCGCTATTGTCTCATATAGTTTAAAAACAGATTTATTTAGCTCCTGTTTTTTGCTTATAAAGGCAGCAAACTTTGCACCGTCGCTAACCATCTTCTGCAAATCTTCTTGAAGCTTGATAACCTTATTTTTTTGAAGGGTTATGCTTGAAAATAATTTCTTTACTTCGGGCAAGATTCTATTAGCATCTTGTGGAGTAAAGTAAACTGGCATACTTTCCAAAAATTACAAAAGCCAATTTAATCATTATTATTCCAAAGTACGCTTCTAGTTCAAGTTTCCTAAAGCGTTAGAAATTCATAGAAATGGTTCGTATTTTCCTATTTCTACGTTTTTCTTTTCTTACTTTATTTAAATCTCCCAAACCATGTGGATAAATTTCCCATGAATTGGACTTGCCAAATAAATTGTCCAATTTGTCAGAAGCATTAACAGAGAATTTATTCAACGCAAGGTGAATTGATTCATGGCTTATAATAGAGGACGCAACTTCTGCCGTCTTGCCCATTGTATCATATTCACGCCAAGATCGATAATTTGAAATAAAGGCCCTTGACTTGCCATAATAAGATACAAACATCAAACCCCTTCTACCTACCATTCCACGTAAACGAAGATCCGCAACCATTTTCTTAAATTAAGTCCATAATACTCATTAATGTTTACAGACGTTTTCTCTTCGGGTCGTTTTAAATATCCAAATAAGAATATAATCATACGGTTCTGGACCTTAAGAAAATTATCAAGAAACCCTCATGTAATTGAAAAAATTATCATATTTATTAATTGGTAGCTGCATTCAAAAAATTTATCTATTTGTAATACGAGCCTAGACATAATATTCTTTTAAAACAGGAAAGCGATTGTGATCCTATGCCCAATTTGACGGTTAGAAACAAATCGCAGATTTTAAAAATTAATTACTCTGATTCCTTAAGATTAACCCTAGAAGCCATTGAGGTAGCCCTAAAATCCGTAAACCCCGCTTCATTAATGAAAAATTCGGTGAAATTCAGGCACGATTGTTTGAGGATTTTTGATTACAAAGGAATGAGCGTAGATTATGACACAAGGTTAATTGGATCAATTTACCTAATTGGAGCCGGCAAGGCAACTGCCGCAATGGCAGATTCCTTCATAAACATAGTTAAAAGCAGGAAAGTCAAGAAAGGTTGCGTTACAGTTCCCTATGGAATAAATATGAAAAGTAATTTGTGTTTGGTGACAAATGCTGCCCATCCAGTGCCAGATTCCAATGGAGTTGTCGGAACAAAAAGAATTGTCAAACTACTAGAAGAGGCAAATAAAAACGACCTAGTCGTAATGTTCCTATCAGGGGGAGCATCAGCGCTCATGCCTTTACCATTAGATATTATGAGTCTTGCAGATAAACAGAAAATAACTACAAGGCTCCTATCATCAGGAGCATCAATTGAAGAAATGAATACTGTAAGAAAACACATATCTAATATCAAAGGTGGCAGACTTGCAACGATGATTAATAAGAAATTTCCTCTAATAACACTCATTTTATCCGATGTAGTTGAAGATAAAATTGACGTGATTGCATCAGGGCCTACTGTTCCGGACTTGACCACTTTCAGGGATACAAAAAACGTATTAATAAAATACAAACTGTGGAACAATCAAAAAGTAATTTCTAGAAAACTCAGAGATTTAATCACATCTGGCACGTTGGGAAGAATCAGCGATACTCCAAAACCTGGAAATTCCATTTTTACCAATATTCAAAATGTTATCATTGGAAATAACAATATTGCTTGCAATAGCATCAAACTATTTTTTGAAGGAAAAGGTATAAAAACAATGTACCTGGGCTCAAAGTTTACAGGAAGGTCTAGATCACTAGGAGAGTTTCTATTCAAACTTGTTGATGACTTTCCATCTGTCTCAACCCCATATGCTTTTGTTCTTGGTGGCGAAACGACTGTTGAGTTGAAAAATAGAACCAATGGAGTTGGTGGAAGAAATCAAGAAGCAGTACTATCAGCTGCAGCCCTTTTTGAAGAGCTAGACGACAATATGGATTTTACGATTGCTTGTTTTGGAACAGATGGGATTGATGGAAATTCTCTTGCGGCAGGTGCGATATTAAATCCAAAGGTACTATCTAGAATAAGAAAAAAGAAATTGAAAATATCAGACGTTCTCAAAAAGCATAATAGTAACATATTATTTAATAAAGTGAACGGCGCCCTGTGCACAAAAATTACGGGTACCAATGTAAATGATGTATGTGTTGTGTGTAGATTACGATAAGTATGGTGATATGTGAATCGTTACTAACATATAATCTTAATTTATTTTGAATTCAATGGTAAAGTAAAAATAAATGTTGCTCCAGTTCCGTTTTTCTGATTAAATCCGGTTATTGTCCCCCCATGAGATTCGATTATGTTTTTAGAGATGAAGAGACCCAAGCCAGTCCCCTGCTCTGATCTTGATACAAATTTATCGAACAATCGACTAACTATCTCTTGATCTATTCCCTTACCTGTATCACTAATTTGAACAGATAGCTCCGTGCTGTTGACGTTACCAATTATAGTTATGATTCCGTGGTCTGTGAATTTAATTGCATTGTTGATAATATTTGAAATGACTTGTGTGATTCTATATTTATCGGCAAATATCTTTACATGAATTGGTTCATAAAGAATCTTAAGATTTTTGTTTTTCGCAAAATCACTTTCAATCTGTCTTGAATATTCCGTAACTAATTCGGATAAAATTTCATCAATATCAAAGGAGGCTTTGTTCAGTTTTAGTGATTTTCCTTCAATGTTGGTGACATCCAATATGTCTGCTGCCAATCTATCTAGTCTTTTTGCATTGCGAATTATCGAAGAAATTTGTTCTTTGCTAACCCTTGCATAATCACTGTCACTGATATCGTTTTCTATTAACTCTGCTTCGCCTAAAATTGGCATTATCGGGGTTCTTAATTCATGTGCTGCGACATTGATAAACTCCTTTTGCATGTTATCATGTATCTCAAGTTGTTTATTTGCCGAAGCAAGGAGACTGTTTGATTCTGTCAGAGATTCATTTGTTTTCTTTAGTTGCACTGTTCTGGATTCGACAGCTCCTTCTAACCTCTTATTCCACGATAATATCAAAAATGCAATACCAAAAGCCATAGAACCAACAACGATGATTACAATAGTACTGAAATTCTTTTGTTGATTTATCAAATAGCCGACATTTGAAGCCAAACTATGAGGGGTACTGATGTACAGTGACCATAGAAACTCACCGTCTAAGGTTATAGGTTGGTAAGCAATTGTAGTCATATTATCGTTAAAAGAGATATCTCTTAGTCCTGATCCTCCTGTTAGAGAGGTAGTCAGGATATCATTGTACTCATTTTTGATTTCTGGAGGAATGAGATCTTGAAATTCTGGGTTTAAGTAATTTTTACCAACTACATTTCTATTTTTTGAATATAAAATCACACCGTTCTTATCTATTAATCCTACATTGCTTGCAAATTCTCGTGAAAGTTCCTTCTGTAAAAAATTGCCTAGTTTCGCTAAATCAATTGTCGTGAACACTATCCCTTCAAACTTTGACATATTGGATTGAATCGTGATATTGCCTTGAGTAACGTTACTTTCAAGTACTGGGTATGATATAAAGAGTAACGGAAATTGGTTATTAACATCAATGATGCTACTATAATATGTGCTGTTACTCGTTTTGGGGGATATTAGTTCTGTTGAATTTGCTCTGATACCAGTATAATCAGCAGCAATAGATTTATTGCGGGTATTAGAAATAATCTCTCCATTCATATCAAACATATAATATCCATTTGTTAAATCCTTGGTCGACGTCTGAGCCGAATCAAATAATCTCTGAATATT
>DATIFZ010000082.1:0-32293 GCA_035454925.1 Nitrososphaeraceae archaeon | reverse complement strand
TTAATTCTCTTCTCCAAGAACTCTAACTGTGATTCATTAATTTTTCCTTTGCGATGTAAAAAATTCAAATCCCTTTGGATTTGTTCTAATTGTTTTATACATTCTTCCCTATTGTTTTTCGACAACATTTCGTATGTATAGTCTATATTTGTTAGATTTCTCTTAAAGGACAGCCGAGATTTCTGTCTGTAGAACCAACCCCCGATTGTGGAAACTAGTCCTATTACCACAGAAGTTAATACAATAAACGTTTCAGTCAGAATTGCCCCTTTGAAATTGGCAGTAATAGTTTCATAGCCAGTAACGTTAAAAATTACTGGATTTTCATTTGTATTATTCGTTACAGACCAATGTCCAAAATCATATCCTCTGTCAGGTATCGCTTCACACTTGACAGTCGAATTGATAGGCAATGTAGTAGATTCACCAGATCCTAGAATGATATCATTACATTTTACATTTCCCGAATTCTCGGGTTTAATATCAATAAATATTTTAGCAATAATTTTGTCAGTCTTTCCATCGATTGTCATTATTCCATTAGTCCTAGTATTAGTTACGTAAGTGAAATTCGTAACTGGATCTACTGTCAATTTGCTAGCTATCAGTGGAAACGTTACTTTTAGTGGGATATTAATGAAAGGATTATTAATTCCTGATGCAATAATTGCAGGCTCCAAAGATATATTTTCTATCACTTTATTTGTTGTTCCATTAATAACGCTAACAGAATTATTCGCCAGATTATTAACATAAATCTTGTTTGTTCGTGGATTAACTGCAATTCCCACTGGGTTGTCTCTTACCTTTATATTGGTTTCAAGTTTGCTGGACGTGCCATTTATGACACTTACAGAATTATTCAAGAAATTTGACACATATATCGTATTGGATTGAGTATTGATAGCTAGTGCAGAAGGTTTTGAACCAACTGGGATAGTTGATACTAGTGTATTATTATTTCCGTCTAGAACTAAAACACTGTTCTTACCCAAATCCGTAACGTAAACCTTGTTTGTATGTGGGTTGATCACAATGTCATATGGTAACGAAGCGATTTTTAGTGATTTAATTATGTGATTATCAATTGCGTCAATTACTGTAATCGTCCCTGAGTTGAAATTTGCTACATATATCCAGCTTGTAGCTAAATTGATTCCAATTCCCAAGGGGGATTTACCGACAGGAATCTCGGTAAGTTCGTTATTCGTAAAACCATCAATTACAGATATTGAATTGGAGTCTCTGTTCGATGAATATATCCTGTTAGAGAAGGGGTTCACATCTATATCATATGGGGAGTTGCCAACTTGAATATTTTTTTCTACTATGGATTTTTCAATATCGATTACTGATATTGTATTTGAAAATTGATTAGCAACATAAAGTTTGTTTGTTATAGGATTAATATCAATTCCAATAGGAAAACTTCCCGAAGGGATTATAGGATTTGATTTTAGGGATATTACCTTCCCCTCTCCCTGTGCAGAGATACCTACTACAAAAGTAGTAAAGAACAGTATAATAGAGATAGAAAAGAGAAACTTTGGCAAATAATATTTCAAATAAGCAATTTAGGTTTAATGGATATAAAAAGTAACTACTAGTTATTATCTAGATTTAGCAACGATTAGGTCCTATTGACTCTTTACTGCTCAGACTTTGGCTTAGAACGAAGAATGGTTCTAAAAATAATACCCATAATTAATATGATAACACCTGCGATAATAAACATAGAACCGTTTAATGTCCAAGATGGATTATTGTACATAAATGAGCTTTGAGGACCCAACAGTGTTTTAGATTGTGCCGTAAAAATTATACCCGTTATTATAAGTGCAATTCCAAGAAACTCAATTATTATTTTCATGCTCTATCATATACTGATTCAGAACTGAATATGTATACGTTATCTATTTTCTTAGTAACCTAGTTGGCGTCATGCCAAATTAAAATTTCTAATTTGAAATGATTAGATAAATTTGTCAGTACTGTGAATATCAGATGGCTAGGTTTTAATAACAATAAGGTCTGCGTCATTGATGCATGTGCTAGAGCTTGATAAAACATAAACTTAGCAACTCAAATTTATTTATTGGATACCTCTCGGCAATTGTCGCTGCTTTGCTCTTTGGTTCGGTATCTACCCTAGCAAAACCTATACTGTCAGAAATAGATCCCATCATCCTTTCGTCAATCATTTATCTAATCGCTGGAGCATTTTTTACTCCCAGTGCACTAAGAACACGATCAAAAATTACGATTAAATATTACGCGCTTATTCTTACAAGCGCGATAGCTGGTGCAGCTATCGCACCTATTATTTTCTTTATTGGCTTAAGTCAAAGTACAGCAGCAGACACGTCACTACTTGCGAATGGAGAAACAGTTTTTTCGATTTTATTTGCATTGCTTATTTTTAGAGAAAGATTGAGACCTCTAGGATATATTTCAGTTACAATGATACTGATTGGAGTATTTTTAGTAACTACAAACCTTGATTTTAATAGTTCATTATTTAGAATGAATGTAGGCAATGTGTTGGTTATCTTATCAACAATGATTTGGGGATTCGACAACAATATTTGTAAGATCATAGCTCGACAAATAGACGTGTCAAAACTTATTCAGTTAAAGGCACTTATAGGAGGGTTGATACTATTGGGAACGGTATTCATACTAGGAATTCCTTTCAAGATTCAAAATGAACAATTACTGCCTATTGCCATGTTGGCTGTCTTTGGATTTGCTATATCATTATATCTATATTTACATAGCATCAAGAGAATTGGAGTAGTTAAGGCTTCATCTTTGTTATCTCTGTCCGCCGTATTTGGATTGATTTTCGCAATCATATTTCTTCATGAAATTATTGGTGTTAGTCAGATCATTGCTATTACGATTATGATATTTGGAATTCATCTAATGTACACATATGAAAAGAAAGGTGAAATGATCCTTAAATGAAATCTTGCCAAGTTGTTCTGGTTATAGATTCTGAGTGGTCATTGCAATACTCAGGCGAGTAGGTAAAAAATCACAACATAGCTTACATTACTGTCTTGTTTATCGGGCTCTGAGGAAAAGATCTGTTTCTAGCGTGCAGATTAGAAAAAATGATGAGAATATGGACATTATTATTTTCATTTTGAGTGGATTATTTTAATACTTAATAACATCGAATTCTATTGATAGGATAATCTTGTTCCAAGAAATAAAATCAAAGAGTCTAACCGTTGATGAAATTGTACCCAAATGGGCAAATAAAATTAATGCAGTATGGAAAATGGGATTTCCATTTCCGTTGTCATTGCGATGGTGGAAGTGGTATTTTTCACTTGACAGTCCTGCAAAATGCATTATAGGTGAAGCTCATGGTTATTCATCTCAATATGAAAATGAATGTAATATATGTGACAGTATAGGTTGGGAATTTGGACACTTTTTTCTTATGAGGTCGAGGAAAGATTTCATGGCCAATGTTGAAAAGTTTGTGGCGCATTGGAATGAAAAACACATCTCACAAGAAAAGGCACGGTTATTAGATAATACATAATTTTTTTCCTTTGAGAAACATATCAGAGTATTGTTGTTACCATAAGAATCTGTATAACAGATCTGCTTCTATTATAATAATAGATAAATGAACTAAAATGTTCTAATAAAAATAATTTAATAGTAAAATAATATGATCATATTACCAACACTATATGATTTTATTAACTATATCTCATTAAAGGATATAAATAATATAATCGATCTCCTTATTTGTCATGCGCCATATTCAATTAATGATGGTAAAGAATAGACTATTTGTTACCGATCTAACAATTTCAACACATAAAAGCAAATTTGACGACCTCAAAAATTCTGGGAAAATTGAGAATTACAAGATTATAGATGATGTTCATTCTTTTGACAATAAATCATTACTATTTATGATAACTATGAGTCCATTGATATGAATCAATATTACAGAATCATGTTTATAATTTCAATGTATACCTTCTTGACAATTATATTAATGAATGTTAGCAGTAGATCCTTTGGTATAGAACAGCAAGAATTGGAGGTTCCCCAGGCTAAATCAGTTTACGACACAGAAACTATGCATTTGCCAAGGTCTGTAGGTTATTTCATAGTTCTTATTGCAAATGAAGCTCATGAAGATTGGTCCAATGAAAAACATAAACTACTTACAGATCATAATCCGTACTTTGTACCATCACACATATTAATTCCAAAAGGAACCGCCATTGTATTTCTTAATGCGGATGCACCATGGAATACGCCACACCCTCATACTATCAATATTAAAGATAGCTCGGGGAAGGTTATTCATACTACTGGAAAGATGGAGTATGCTAATTCATCTGATTCAAAAGTATTGTCTGTAGGCACCTATTCTATAACAGACACGGAGTATGAGTGGATGAAAGGGACTATTACTGTATCGGATGAAACTTCTATGGGTAAAGAAATAGTTGGTGGATTTTATTCTCCAACTAACCAAGTATCGAATAATTTAGACAATGACGGAAATATGCACCCAGGATGGTTGGGTTATTATGAAAGTGAATTTCCAAAGAATGGTTTCAACATTCTTAGCGAGCACAATTTCAGCTACAACACCTGCTCCTATTGTGAAGGCAAATTCTGGCCTGATAATAAGACTGGTGATCACACGTTGATAATTTTTGGTACTGATCAGCCCCTTTCGGAAGCTATAGTCAAACTTCAGAAGCTAGTAAAAGACAATGTGTACATATGAGCAAATTATTTTCATTTTATCTTTATAATGGTCTTAGGTCGCATTGAATAAAACTCGTATCTTCTGAAGACCCACTCCCTGCTAGGTATATTCCTGATTATAAAATAAATCTAGTAATATTATGAAATGGGATGCAAACGAATCTGTGATGAAATAGGTATATTAGGAGCAAAATATAGTGACGGAGTCAAATATTGTAGAATATGTTCGGTATATTTTTTTCATGATGGATCATTTTGCCCTTGTTGTCATCTTCATCTTAGAACCAAACCAATCAGATCGCGAAAGTAATATTTGATCCTTTTTGAGTTTGGTGATTTCTGAAATATACTACGTCCTGAGATGATCTAGAAAAAGGTTTTAGGACCAGCAGTTGCTACACTACACTATGAGCGACAGTAATCTTGAAACGGCTACTTTTGCCGCCGGTTGTTTCTGGGGTGTGGAAGATGCGTTCATGAAAAGAAAAGGAGTAAAAGTAACAAGTGTTGGATACACTGGAGGAAATTTTTCAGATCCAACATACGAGGATGTTTGTACTGATAAGACTGGACACGCTGAGGCTATACAATTAAAATTTGATCCCAAAGAAGTATCCTATGAGGAACTTTTGAATTTGTTTTGGTCTATCCATAATCCAACGACCAAGAATAGACAAGGCCCTGACATAGGATCTCAATATCGTTCCACTATTTTTTATCATACTGCAGAGCAAGAAAACATTGCTAAAAAATCGAAGCAAAAGCTTAATGATTCAAAATTTCAGAACAAGATTGTTACAGAGATTCTACCAGCGATGACATTTTATCCGGCAGAAGATTATCACCAAAAATATTATCAAAAGATTGGCGGTGGTAGTTGTTATAATTAAAAAAAATGTAATATGTATTGGACTAATTAAAAGAGGAAAAACCAGTACAGTAATAATCTAAATAAGGAGATACTATTATAAGCGAATTCAAGGCTGGTTGAAATGTGCAAAATGTCCCAACTCGACCTATTTGTTTTTGACGAGGCATCGCAGATCCTTAAATAATTTGTTGAGCAATGGTAGACAACTCCTAAACACCAACTGGTGGGTAACTTTGGTTGTTCTGATTCTTGTTCAGTGGCCAAAACTTCCACCAGTGAATCTAGAACTTCTTGTTCTCATTGTTGTTCTATTTCAATATGATGTTAATTTGCTATTGTTTGACTCTGTTCCCTCATGAATTGGGTGAGATAGTAACTTCCTCCCGTCCCTTTTCCCGTGGTTCCAGAACCTTTCCATCCACCAAAAGATTGACGTCCCACCATTGCTCCAGTTGTTGAACTTTTTTCTCTATTTACATAGACAACTCCTGCCTCTATTTCCTCAAGAAATTTCAAAATTTCTTTCCTTTTGTTACTGTAAATTCCTGATGTTAATCCATATTCTGATTCGTTTGTCATTTCTAGCGCCTTATCAAAATTATCGAATTCCGTGATACATAGAATAGGAACAAATAGTTCCTTTTTCAGTAAAGAATGATGCATTGGAAGTCCATCTACAAGGGTTGGCTCCACATAAAAACCATGTTCAAGATCCTTATTTTTTATCGCCGAACCCCCTATCAAAATTTTACCATCTTTTGATGCTAGTTTAGAGTACTTCTTGAAACTATTGTATGCGTTTAAATTTATCAGAGGTCCCACAAAACTTTCTCTCTGTTTGGGATTTTGAATTCTTAATTTTCTTGTCTTTTCTATCAGTTTTGATAAGAATTTGGATTTAATACTTCTCTGAACATAAACTCGTGAGCATGCACTGCATTTCTGTCCTGAGAATGAAAATGCGGCCTTAGATACTCCTTCGGCTGCCATATCCAGATTTGCACTATCTGTCACTATGGTTGCATTTTTGCCTCCCAGCTCTGCAATCACTGGACGAGGTTTTGTTCTTGCTGATTCACTCATTAATCTATATCCTACCTCCCTTGATCCTGTAAACACAATGCCGGCCACCTCTCTACTTTCAATAATCGCCCTACCTATTTCCACACCTGAACCTGGAATAAAATTTACTACTCCATCTGGGAGCCCCACCTCCATCATAATTTCAACTATCTTATAACCAATTATGGGAGTATCACTAGCCGGTTTTATGACTACAGTGTTACCAGTTATGAGAGCGCCAACGGACATGCCGACCAAAATTGCCGCAGGGAAATTAAAAGGAGCGATTACAGCCCAAACGCCATAAGGCTTCATCACACTTGTGTTCTGCTCATCTAGCATCGTTGATTTCTTCATGACGAATCCTCTGTTTTTTTCCATTTCATCTGAATAATACATTATAAAATCAATCGCTTCATCTATGTCGGCCATTGCCTCGTACCTATTTTTGCCATTTTCAAAAGTAAGCCATGCAGATAATTCAAACTTATGTCTCTTCACATTAGACCCAATTCTTCTAAACAACTTTACTCTTTCTTTATATTGTATACCACTCCATTTTTCAAAGGCCTTACTTGCTGCCTGAATTGCCCTTTTAGCATGCAATGAACTACCTTTTGACATTTGTCCCAAAGTGATTCTGTTGTCTGTTGGAGAAGTTCGAGTCATAGTTTTTGAGGTGTAGATTTTTTTACCATTTATAATAACAGGATAGGTCTTTCCAAACTCGGCCGAAACTGAGTTAAGTGCCTTCTCGTATAGCCTATGAAATCGATACTCTTGGTTATTCTCAAGAAAGTTTTGGAAAGTATCTTCATTTTTGAATACCATTTTTAATAATACCCACTCATAGCTGAAAAGGTGGTAATAATGACCTCTAATAGAGATGGGGAGACTAGTGTAATGATGATATGATAGTGACTATGATTATCTTTGGTTGAACAATAACAATTTTGAGTAACTAATGCAATCAAGATTCTATGAGAGATCTGGCAAGTAAAAATATATTTCTTTTTCTCTCCCTAATTCTTCTCAAAGAATAATGTAACCATTTTTCACCATACGGTATGTATTCCAATACAGTATATCCACTTTTAACCAGTTGTTGTTTTAGCTCGTCTCTAATTCCTTTTAATAATTGAAACTGTAAGTTCTTCATTTTTTCTGATGCTTTGGACGATAATGCGAGTGCCTCATCAATAAGTTTCGAATCATGAGTAGCAACGGCCAAGATCCCTTCATATGATGCATCTTTCATTACTACTCTCATGAGTCTTGAAAAATTTTGACTTACTTCAGTATTTGATTGATACGCCTCATCAGTTTCACCACTGTATGCACCCTTTACAATTCTTAGATTCGCAGAGCTTTCCATAAGATGTAGTAGATCACTATAACTCCTTTTAAGATATGATTGAATTGCTACTCCTGTATCTCTATTTTTTCTTAGTACATCAAGATAAATAGATAGCGTATCTTCCACATAGTTAGAATTTTCAATATCCATCCACATGAAATAGCCACTCTCCTTTGCTTTTTCGGATATCTTTGTAAAGTTCTCTAAGCATACATCGTATCCGATACTAAGACCAATTTGTGTCGGTTTTACAGAAATGCTACCTTGAACATTCTTAGTTCTTAACAGATTGAGTAAAGTAAGATATTCTTTAACCGATTTATCTGTCTCAGATTCTTGTGTATATTCCTCCCCGAGATAATTAAGTATCGCTGACATACCTTTTTGATTTGATTTACTTGCCTCTGATATTGCATCAATATTGGAATATCCTGCAATCCATCGTTTAGACACCTTAAATAACATTCTTTCCAAAAGAATTGGGTCATAATTGTGAGAATGAGATATTTTCCTTTTCAAAATTCCTTGCTCAATCGCCCTCGCACTTATATGATAATTTGATATTTAACCTTATTTTTCAAAGTTAGACGGATTTTACAATGTTATAAATTAAAGGATCATCATATTACTTAAAGTGCCATGAAAATTTCAGAATTATGTAGAATGATTGAAGAATCTTTTCATTCTGAGAAATATCCTCTAGAATATCAGGAACAAAAAAATTTTGCAAAGTTAGTAAAGATTACAAATAAATCTGAATCCGATGACTTGAAAAGCAAGGATATCAAAATTGAAGTCAGAATTGAGAATTTATTTGTTCTAAATAACTATGTACCTGATATTGAACATCTACCCGGAATAATTGAAATGGATATTCTGGATTCATTCAAAATATTATGTAGAAGAATAGGCAGAATTTCATCAGATCTAATTAGCAATATTTGATTGGCTATTGTAATAGCAACAAGTAAGATGTATTCAAAGCTATCATTTTTTAATCCATGCTGATAAATTTAGTTATGTTCTCTATGGGAGTTGGTGGAATTGTGGAAAGGAACTCAGAATAAATTTGCTCGTATTCAAATGCTCGTGAAAGGAGTTTATTTGAAATTTCATTTTCTGTTTTGTTTCCGGACAAAAGATATTCTCTGAAATGTTTGTAACTATCTGTTTCAAAGCTCAATGAATTAACTAAAGCCTCATGGACGTAATGAAAATCTTTGGGATAACTCATAATCCGTGCAATATTGGTAAGGTTCTGAAATTTGGGAATAAATGTATCGGTAATATAGGCAAGGGTACGATCATCGTACTGATGCATTCTCCACTTTCCAATTTCATCGTGATATGATTTGGTCAAATGTTGGGATTGATGCACTAAGTTATTAAGCGAATCTTTAAAATCTTCAATCGAAGTTTGAGGAAAATCACTTACTTTTGCAAATTTATTGATACCTTCAGTAGGATGGAGCAAATAATAGGAAATTACTGGAATCAATAATAATATCATTAAATGTTTACTCAATTTGGTTCTGAAATGCCACAACATACTAATGGAATCCTTATTCCACCAAATTCGAAATATTCTTTTCCACTATTGCTTGAATTCTCCCAGCGTACTTTGATTTATAGTCTGATTTGCAAGAAGTGCAACAAAAGAATCGCTCATAGTTTGCAAATTTGAATATTTGTGGAATACCGGCTATGACACCGTGGCAATAGTCACAATTTAGCACAATCTGCATACCTTTCTTTATACTCTTGAATTGATTCTTAACATTATTCTCGGCTTGTAATTCTAATAGATTATTAGAATTTTGAACTTTTTCTAAATCAATGATAGGTATTATCTTTTTTACAAAACCCACGTTTACCAGCCGTTCATATCTTGCCTTGATAGTGGGTGTTGTGATTCCAGTTTCTCGAGAAATTTGACGAAATGACTTTCTTCCATCCTTAAATAACGACTTTAATATAGAGATGTCATATTCGTCTAGTTCTATGGGCAATCTAAATAGAATTAGCCAATCGCAATAATAAATTTTACTTTATTATAGTATATACTATATTTTTATATCTCTGTATGATTATTTACTACGTGGAAGCGGTTACACTTTTTTAGAAAGTTGCCGAAGTGAGGAAACGAGAAAATTCTTACCAATTGCCATTTCAAACATATATGAAATTTGTAGGCGATGATCTCTTATTTCAAAACAATGTCAGAATAATAGAATCTAAAATTATAGAGTTCATCTTATCTCAAAGAAATAAAGGAAAATCACATACTGCTATTTTGAATTATTAGAAGCATCTTTATCTCTATAAATCCCAAGTTCTTTTAGAACAAGGAACTTTAGATGCCTGAAAGTTAGAGGTATATTAGAATTACATCATGTAACAAGTCAATGTCCTATAAGTTCAAATTAATTTTGTGAGTCTAAGATTTGTCGCATCGGTTTTAAGTATTTCATAATTTGTTGGCAATATTATCACGAATGTACTTAAAGATACCATCATACGTTAGCTAGCAGGATTATTTTCGTCCGTTATCGCGTACAGCTCTAATCCCGCCGGTATAACTTTTAACAAATGGAATCTAACCAAGCATGACATTATTACCTCTCTGCCTTAACGTGAACGAAAAATATTCTATTCTATTAAAATATTCAGATTTAACGCAGTAGAAAATACTCCATACTTTTTTTAGCGCTTGTTCTTACTCAATCCACTTATACTTTGTTCAGTATCATTTCACGATAACAAACCTTGAACACAAAGAACGTTTTAATGCTTGTAGTGCTGTCTGCAGGAATCTTGACAGTGCTAACAGGAACAGGAGTGTCATACGTAGCACCAGCATTTGCTGACAAGGAAGAGTGTGAAGACAATGATGACAACAACTGTAACGAGAGGACCCACAAAATAGTACAGAATGATGATTGTAAGGTCAAGAATGAAAATGAAAAAATAGGATCCATGAGTAGCCCCACTAACAACAATGACTTTGAATGCAACAATATCCTTACATCTCCGGCTAACGGCGATGACGATGTATTCGGAGATAGTGCGTTAGAATCTAGTGCGCCATAGCCCAAATTGAAACAGGTAACGATGTGAAGTTACCTCCAATACCTTTTTTCTCGTCAACTTAATTAATTTTCTATTTGCTGTTTGTTACTCCGATGGAGTAGTTATTTCAAATTTAAGTTAATTCTTGTCACTTTTTCCAATTGGTTTTTGCTTTATTTTACTTATTTTACTTACTATCTTTTCGTAATATCCATAGACAAACTAATAATTTGTATTGCCGTTAGGTATTCTTTATTATTGCTCAAGGGTTTGCTTTGTACATACATACCGCAATTGATTTCAATTATTTAACTATTTAAAAAATATTTCATCATAAGAGGGTGAGGTAAACATGATTTTACTAATAGTTAGAATCTTATAAAATAATCACGATGTTACCATCATCTCTCGCTGCTTTTATTTTCCCACCAATATTCATTAAATTTTAGAAAATCGGAAAAATTTATTTCGATCTAATGTATCTTATAAATTAAAACAAGAGGTTAAGGGTTTAAGGCGCTCTACTAACGTCCACCAAAATAGAATGGGTTGTATCGTCGATGACGCTCCAGATATCACGTTGCTATTTCATGAGGCTCTGAAAAGCATTTCAGGAATTACAATAGTTACATTTACAGGTCCCATTTTGGCATTAGAACATTTTCAAGTAAAGAGTAAGCTTATGTGCGGGTAATATATGATTTCAAAATGCCTGGATGGAATGGCATGGAATTTCTAAAAAGGATAAAGAGACTAAACCACTTTGTAAGAACGATATTAATGACTGCATTTCAAATACAAGATTGGGTGTTTCGAGAATATACTTAAATGTGAATGATAAACGCATCTCTTCAAAAACAAATAAGGATACAAAATGTTCTTAAAGAAGTGCATAGTCAATTATATTCTTATGAAATGTAAAACGAATTTCTCTCGTACTAAAGTTCCTATGATTTGTTCCATTTGAGATATTAGGAAATTGAATCATATTTTACGTATGAATATCTTTTGGGCATTTGTAATCACAACATCGGTTTCTGTCCACCCCCTTACGATCATATCGAATGTGGATATTCAGGAAACCTTCGGAATAAACGGAACATGCACGGGAAGTAATAAGACCGAGGCAACAAATCAGACGTTAATTTCAAATCTAACTAGACAGGGTTACTTTAAAAATTTAACCACGGACAATCCACAATTAGCAGATCTCATTAAATTATGTAAATAATTCCGCTGCAAAGTAGATTCGTATGTTGGTACCAGAGTAATATCTCAAGTTTAAATCAACATTTTTCATTCATTGCTGAATTAATTCCAATTCTCATATGTATAAATAATAGATAATGATGCTCAAGATCATTAGTTGCCACGACCTGTACCAGTCATTATAAGTGCCGTATTTTTGATAATTACCGTAGGATTTTCTCCCATCTTTTCCAGCATTCATGCCTCACTGGTTACAAATAACAAAGTAGTCATAATTAATTTCGATGATGGTTTTAAAACTCAGTATACCCATGCAAAACCCATTCTTGACAAGTATGGTTTTAAGGCTTCGTTCTACATAGTATGCAATTATGTAGACAATAAAAAAGGTTACATGACTTGGGAAGAAATAGAAACACTGAACAAAGAAGGTCATGACATAGGATCTCATACGATGAACCATATCCATTTGAGTAATTTATCGAAAAAAGATATAGAATATGAGGTAGGACAATCAAAAAAATGTCTAAATGATCACGGTATTGAGACCACAAGTTTTGCATTTCCCTTTAATGACGTTTCTAAAGACAAAACGATTTTCAAAATAGTATCAAAGTATTACCAGTTAGCAAGAATAGGAAATAACCCCTTAACTTATATAAATTGTGATGGATTGAATGTTCCATCAATTCAACGTGACTGCAAATCATACACAAATACCCATTATCTAACAGACGGTAACAAGTTTACAATCAGCGGATGGAGTCACGATTTCTCAAGAAGGGTAAACTCCTACAACGATACTGGGCAGTTTAAAAGATTTGTCGATGTTGTAAACAGCCAAGATAGATATAACGAGGATGGGTCGATTAATGCCGTTCCCATAATAATCTATCACAGAATAGGAGAAACTGGTCTGGTCGACTACAATACTGAAATCAAATTATTCAAGAAAGAAATGAAATATTTGCACGATAATGGTTTTACCGTGTTACCAATGGCAGCTCTTGGTTACGATGATAAGGCCCATCACATATACATAAGCCAATTCAATGAACAAGAGGTATCAGGAAAGATTGCTGGTGCTAGTGAAAACAGCACGTCCCAGGTTCAGATTTTTTCGGGAAATTGAAAAAGCAGTCATTGCAAACTATATTTGGTATTAGCAATTAACGCTTGATAGCGTAGTGATGTCAATCCGAGGAGCTCAACAATTCGAGAATTTCTAGATTCTTTCAACTGAAGGTTAACATTTGCAGTTATAGGGATCATTCTTACGTCAACTATCATGGCGATTAAGTTCTTTTTTGTGAACGAAAATAACAAGTGGAAGAATACAAGTTACTTGCCTTCTAACTGCTATTCGTTAAATGAAAAAATAAATGCCCAAATAATAACAATTCAATTCAGATGGGTTCATTTCTGCCGTTAAGTTAGTGCTTACTTAAACATCAGGCATTACGCATCAAAAAGATTTTTCATCATTCTTTTTACTCCGGTAGCTCATTTAGTAACATATCAATTTCTTCTTGTGTTGGTTCGTCTTCACGTTCAAATTTGGCGTTTACTAATCCACTCGGTACGTCAATCCAAATGGAGCTTCCATCATAATTAGTAATATACTGCTTTGGAATATAGTACATGTGAACATTTGCAACACCTTCTCTGACTACAATAAATTCATTACCAACTCTGTCCACATCCCCTATGTCCACATTATCAAGAGTTCTCACATGCTTATGTATTACGTCCTCCCAAGATATTTTTAAGATGTCACCTGTTTTTTCTCCCTTTAGTTCCAAGCCCGGCTCCTTTGCCATGAATGGTATTACCTCATGATATGAAGTATATCCCTCACCGGTACGTTCTGATTCCTGTATTTCAGATGCTAGCGGAGGATCTTCTCTTTCATATTTATCTTTGACTTCATCTCCCATTAGCAATACGTATAGATCTTTATCTCGTTCCTTTATGTGTACTTTGGGAACAAAGTACCGCTTGCAACCGTCCTTTAACTCTACGTACTCAGGTGTAATGCTTTTGATTTTGCCCAAATCTTTACCATCAAACGACTTTACTTTTTTGTCAATTAATCTCTTACCGAAAATCTTTACTTTAGTTAATATGCTACATTTCTGTACGCAATATTGCATTTAACGATTTGACTCTTGTGCTTATATCCAATGTTGACCATTATAGTACAAATGCCTGAAGAAAATATAGTCGGTCCCACCGTTTTGTGGAGTGAACTTAAGGATACAAAGGTAAAATCTAATGATGGTAAAAAACTTGGTAAAATCAAAAAAATATCCCAGAATCATTTTAGAATAGAGAAAGGATCTGTAGGAAAAAAGAGTTTTTGGGTCCCGAAGAATCTGGCAGATGCCTATGACGGTGAGTATTTATGGCTAAGTAATAATGAGGAAGCGATTCGTGGAAAATTCTTTTACGGAGAAGAGCCTTCAGTGGATGAACAGATCGTTTCAAGTGAAGGAATAAAGGTAGTAAAAGAGAGGGTGGCAGGAATTCCTACTCAGCCATCAGATCAATCCGACCGTTACAAAAATGTGCGAGATTTGAAATAGGTAAAATGCTTTAAAGAGCTCAATGCCATTTTTACCTCCTAAGATAAAGCATTTAAACTAACGATTATGAGCATGTTATGATTACTACTGTTCGGGTATCCAAGGGTCTGCGGTTTACCCAAGATCTTCTCAAATTCTGAATTCGCGTTTTGATTGAATTCTCTTAGATGTAGATTTAAGGATGCCGTTAAACTTATACACGACGTGAGCACGCTGATATCCTTTAATTTTGCACTATTGATACATTAGCGAGTAAAATCCTGAATAATCTGTTGATAGCGGATCAATAGTGAAAGATGCTCTATTGCGTCTGCTCGATCTTTTGTGACCGTAATATTCATCGTGTTCAAATCTGCGGATGTATATACGCTGGATGGTAAAGTGACTGGGTAAATTCCTCCATTATCAGGTGATTTTCCGCTAGCTTTAGTCCCGTTGCTAGGCGCGGAAATATTCGGATGGTTACCAATGTTGGCAGCAGTTGCAATGGCCATTAGTTCAGTAACTTTTGTGGGTAACTCCATATTACTTGGTAGATACAAACCAAAACATCTACTCACCGCAATAGAGCTTCAAAAAAACTCTCATGAACAATCCAAACGTGAAGATAGTCGATAATCTGATTAGGAGCTACAAAGGTAATGAGAATAGATATGATTTATTATTGATTAGCAATCTTTTTTGTGGTGTTTGTACAAATCTTATTTATCGGCGTTTGAATTTATGGATATGACAAAAATTCCAGGCCCGAAAGCTGCAAGAATAGTAAAGGAATTCAAGAAATTAGCATATGACTCTACTTTCACTTACCCGCTTGTGATTAAGACCGGGAGTGGATGTAGGATTGAAGATGTGGATGGCAACAAGTTTTTAGATTTTACATCCAATATTGGGTCCTGTCCATTGGGATATTCCCATCCTGAAATTTTAGGGGTTATCAAAGATTATTGTAGTACGAAAAATGGAGTGCATAAGATGGCCGGTCAGGATTTTTATTGCGAAGAACACATTAAGATTGCTAAAAGACTCCTTTCAATAAGTAAAAAGAATTCTAAAGTGTTTTTCATAAATAGTGGAGCAGAAGCGGTGGAAAACGCTATAAAGTTAGCTTACAAGAAAATGGGTCCTTTTCCAGGAGTGTCTTGTAATGGTGATTTTCATGGTAGAACACTTGGGGCATTGAGCTTTACAATGAGTAAAAAAGTACAAAAGACAAACTTTCCAGAGTTACCAGTAAAGAGAATTAAATTTTGTACTGCTGATTCTGATCCTCAAATTAATCAATTGGAAGGTTTGCTGAGAGAGCACAAAGTAGCTTTTATTTTGACTGAGATAATACAGGGAGAAGGCGGACTAAATGTGGCAAGTAAATTATTTATCCAGAATTTAAGAAAGTTGGCAGATAAATTTAAAGTTCCACTGATTTTTGACGAGGTCCAAAGTGGAATGGGAAGGACTGGAAAATGGTGGGCTTATGAGCATTATGGAGTGGAACCCGACATAATGACTGTTGCAAAAGCCTTACAAGTAGGAGCCACGGTATACGATAAAGAATATGAACCTGATGAATCGGGAGTTCTTTCAAGTACTTGGGGAGGCGGAGATAGAATCGACATGGCGGTTGGTACAAAAATAATAGAGATTATTGTCAAGGATGGTTTATTATTTAATTCCCAAAGGATAGGCAACATGCTGCTAAAGAATTTTGTTGATATTATTGGTATCAAAGGACTCATTGATGTAAGAGGGATTGGCTTAATGATTGGCCTGGAATTTGACACAAAAATGGTACGAGATTACGTCCTAAACCGATTGTTTAAGAAAGGACTCCTTCTTCTTCCAGCCGGAATAAAATCAATTAGAATAATGCCACCACTAATCATAAATGAGGAGGAAGCTGCCAAAGGTGTTTCTTTAATATGCGATACGATAAACAGATATCATAAATAGAAAGGATATATAGAAATCCTAGGTATTCAGTTTGCTAGTATGCCTTGAAACCATCCCCCAATACCTCAGACGCAATTTTGAGTTCTAATACTTCGTTAGCTCCTTCATAGATCATTGTTGCACGAGAATCAAGGAAGTGTTTTGAGACACGCGTGGTTTTCTGGTAACCGAATGATCCAAACACTTGTACTGATCTAGATGCACAATCAAATGCCATGTTTGTGGCATGAAATTTGGCTATAGTAGTTAGGTTGTCAGCTTCCTTTCTTAATTTCGAGTAAGTACTGTTACTTCGATTGAGTTCTGATTGCCAGCCTTCTTGTTCCAATTTAAATTGTTCAACGTAATCATGCAATTTCTGTCTTGCAAATGCGGCTCTATAGGTAAGCCATTTCGAGCTTTCCATACCTATGACAATCTTTGAGATATGTTGTTGAATTAATTGTTTCTTTGCTAGAAGTGATCCATGTTGTGTTCTTGACATAGCGTGTCTCAAGGTTTCGTTTAGACAGTCTTTCATCACTCCTATTGACCCTGCTGCAACACTTAACCTCCCATCTATCAGGGCGCTGAAGGCAATGTTTAGTCCCTGGCCAACATTCGCCAACAAATTCTGCTTGGGTATGCGGCAACCTTCGAAAGTTATCTCAGCATTCTTAATTGTAAGTAGACCCATTTTGTTTTTAATTTCTTTTTTTGTGATCCCAGATGAGTCCATCTCTACAATAAATGCAGATATCTTACCTGTTATCTTATCTCTAGCATATGTTGTGATAATATTTGCGAACGTTCCATTACCAATCCAGTGCTTCTTTCCAGTTAGTAAATAGCAATCACCTACATCTTCGTATTCACTGATCATTGCGGAGGGATCACTTCCAGCTTGAGGTTCGGTTAAAGCAAAGGCCATGATACTTTTACCATTGGTTGTTGCAGGCAAGAATTCCTTTTTTTGCTCTTGATTTGCCCAGCCTTGTAGTAACATCTGCCCTATAGAAGTGTGAACAGAAAAAAATGTTCTCATAGAATTACCTTCTTCACCGATTCTTTCCAAGGACTTACAATAAGTTAGAATATCATACCCTAGCCCTCCAAATTCCTTTGAAATAGGACAACCAAGCATTCCAATCTTACTAAATTCAGGAACCAACTTTTCATTTAACTTTTCTTCAATATAGCATGCTTCTTCAAAACTCCTAAGTGTTGTACATACAGTGTCCACCTTTGAAATAAACTCGTCCTGATAATTGGTGGTATTAAAATTCATGCACGACAAATTCGTATATTGAGACACGTTATTCAATGACTATTTTCATATAAAAACATACACGGACTTAATACTTTGGTACATAACCAGTATGATAGTCATGACACATTTGGTTGCTTTAAATTAAAGTTTGCTTTCATGATCCTGATCAAATAAACTTTGTTGACAATATTGAATTCGTTTTCCTGACTCTCAGATTTTGTTGGTTTCGTACGCACGCATTTGCATGCAGGCAAGAGGATTCAAGTAATATGAGAAATGGCTTTGGGCTTCATTGACCACAATTCATTACTCAGTATAGTATCCATTAAAAGTGCTGATACATCCAACCAATTATTGTTACGAAATTATTATAACCTTCCTTGAAAGCTAGACTTGTATTCTTGAAACAAGTTTTGTTTGATATTTTCTACAAGATTTTTTACCTCGTAAACATCATTTAGCTCATTTAATTTTTTTGATCTTACTCCGAGCGATTCCAACTCAGATACCCAAGGGATGAGTGAATTGGGAATGCCGGATTTATGAGTATAGAGCTTTATTTGCATGATATAAAAACGGTCCGAACTTTATAATAAGATACTGCCAACGAAATCTTTAGACTGAATAAGAAATTAAGTCTGATGATTCTAGTTTTGTCAGATATCATGTTAGAAAAACGGCTCTCGTACATTATAATTTTCAGATATTTTGAGTGTCCAAAGGATGAAGACGTATTAGAATTGGAATTATTTTATTTATAAGATCTAAGTTTCTTCAAAACATGATGAACACGACGAATTAAAAAAAAATAGTTATTTCAAAGATTCAACTTGTTTTATTTGTTGACGAAATTCTGCTTCAATCTCATCTGATACTTCAAGTATAAACCTAATCTGATTCATAACAGATAATCGGTAGAAATTTAAAATATCGCCTTCCGTATTTTTGGATTCACGCTCTACGTCATGAATTTGCTGTTTTACCCTTTCCATTATTTCATCGCATATAAGAACTGCTATTTCTTTCTGAAATTCAATAAGATCCTTATTTTGTTTCTTCAAGTGTAGTCTCAATAGTTTACTTATTTTTGGTTTAGATCTATCATTGTTCATTTCTTAAATCATCTCGCATTTCCCACATATATCCTGTCTATCTAATCATTTCCCTCATTTTTCGACATGAGATGATGTCACTATCGAAGCCTCTCACCGGTTTTAATTAACTTTAAATGGATATAATATAAAATAAAAAATATTTTTCTACTTTGATTGTACTAAAATAGGTTTAGCAAAATCAAAGTCGTGTAATCCATTTCTTGTTGCTGTGATAGTGCAGGGAATATTATTTTTCATAAAACTTGACCACATCGTGTCACAAATTCTGCACTTAAATTCGCCTGGAGCGCTGTCTGGTTTTATTGTTCTTACCACAGCATATTTAAAGCAAATCAGGTATAATTACCCTTGTATTATTTACTCAATCCACAAGGATAATGAGTCCAACGTAATGTCGCAACCGTCAATATTAAAGATATGACTGTCCGCTTTGAGTTCATGGCGCCCCATTACACATTGATCTCAAATATGCAAAGCCAATCTTATTATCCCTTGCTATCACTTTGGCCATTTAGCTGGATAACGGCCTGTTTGCTCTCAACATAACAGAAATCTAATACTCTTCCTCGCACTTTCGAGATTTGTTGGGTAACTTTTAATTTTATTGTGTAAATAGATGTTTGAAATTGTTGTTATGAATCTTAGAAATCAAAGAAAATGGCTTAATCAATGGAAAAAGTAGTAGGTTCTCTTTAGTATCAAAGGTTATTCGCCCTGCAATAATTTGGCGAATGTATGACGTATTGTACTGAATTGCATTCATCACAATTCCAAGAAACGTATTCGTGGCATATAATGCACGAAGAAATAGGACTCAAATTTGATCCACATCCTGGGCATGAACCTCTATTATACATACTATTAGAACAAGTAACATATTGTATTAAGGTTATAGTCGTGAATATTTGTTCGTGTATCATTAATACCAATTTCCAAGGGATTCCTTAGAAATTCTTGGCGAAGATATGAAGAAATTAAAATGTCAAGATTAATAACGGATGAAAGGTACAGGAATTACGTGTTATACATAATCTGTTCGGTGTTGATAGGTGTGATTTTGCTACTATCTTTAACAGTGGCTAATAGTCTTTTTGTGAGCGCTAGTAAAAGCTTTTGTTATGATCAATTAGGTGGCGGGCAACATTGTTTTGAAACAGAAAAGAAATGCAAACAGGTTCAAAAACACGATGAGAAACGGGAAAGTCCTTGTTACATTGATTTAGTAAATTAAGGGATTTAATTAAGACTATATACCCATAATTTCATAATAATGAATTATTCGGCCTAAAATCTAAATTACCAGTAAGTGGAGGAGGGCAGTATATGATTCCAGTAATTAGGTAGCACATATTTTTCGCAGTTCGTAACTATGTAATTGATTACTTACCTCTAGTACCAAGTTGTCCAGACTAATTGGCTTCTGAGCAAATCCGTTTATTATTTCCTCATTACAATACTCTTGAAATAGTTCGTCCGTTATGTCAAAGGCTGTCATCAGAATTGTTCTTACTCGGGGTTCAAATTCTTTACTGTTTTTAGTAATTGTACTCCATTGATTACTGGCATTCGCAGATCAGAAACTACTAAAGCATAACTTTCGTTCATTTTAAAATGTTCAATTGCAATTGTCGGATCCGTAAACGTGAATATGGATAAGCCGAGTTACCATTTTAATACATCTCGAAAAAGTTCCGTGATATCGCGCCCGTCATCAACTAAGACCCTAATTTCATAATGGAAAAATCTGATTATGGAGGAAATCTGAGAGTTCAGTTTCACGAAATATTGTTTTATCTTCAAGTGGGGTTCCGAAGGTGCAGGGGATGACCAATTCTTTAGTCCGCATGATGTAACCTTTGATTCAAAAGGAAATGTGTATGTTACTGATAGAGATAGGAATGATATTAAAAAGTTTAGATAAAATGGAACCTTCATATCTAAATAGGGATCAGAAGGAGAGAAACCTGGACAATTTAAGATTCCATATAGTATAGAAATAGATAGCTCTGACAATATTTTTGTAGTAGATCGCGGTAACGATAGAATCCAGAAATTTAACGAAAATGGAACATTTGTACAACAATGGGGGTCTGAAGGAAAAGGTCACGACAATTTACACCTTTGTTAGAACATTTGGAAGTGGATAATGAATACGATATGATATATATGGTAGACGGTGCCTCAATACCAGAATTCAGGTCTTTGACACTGATGGTAACTTCATTACTTCGCTAGGGACCAAAGGACATGGTGATAGTGAGTTATCTAAATCCAAACACGTCAATATTGACTCATCAATACGTGTACGTAGTAGATAGGGGTAACCAGCGCATGCAAGTATTTTCTCCTTGCTAGTAAATTCATAAAATTCACTGAACCTGGCTCTTACTGGCTGGAATCAATACTCAGCTAAAAGTCAATGGAAAAATCGGAGAATAAAGTAATAAAAGATTGATTCTCATGTAAGACACAGAGAGGAGGAAAATAAAATTATCGAAAATGATTTCGATTACGATTACCAGAACAGGGAAAGTCCATTGAGGAAAGTGGGACTAAATAATACTAAGCATTTGTCTATCTTGACGATTATCTAAATTAATTAGAGACAGACTATGAATATCTTATATAATAATCTTGCAGTAAAGAGTTCTGTATAAATCTACTTAAATACTAGCTTATTGAAGATATAGAGTGTTTAGGACCCGTCAAAAGCTTGTTAAATGCATACAAGATGAGCTGATTTTTTTGTTTGTTACCATTTTGTCAGGGTCAATATTTATTCTCGGAGGTTCGGAGCTTAATTATGTAAACGCACAAAACATGTCAAACTCAAGTATGATGGTGATAAGCAATACCAATTCGACAGTTAATGGAAAAGGTATCAATGGAAATTCAACAGAAATAGATACAGAAACAAGTTTACCATCTGAAAGCGATGTTACTGGTGGTATTGCAAGTTTACCTAATAAATGTCTAGGCTCAGCACTTTGTCCAGACTAGTTGCTAATCCAAAATCATATTATTTAGGATGTCTAATTGCAGGTAACGAACATCCATTAAATCTATAACCTTACAGTAGTAACATCTAATGTGACACTAGAATTTCAGACACTGAAACCTTTTAATGAGTTTAACAATTATAGTTGTGAAATTATCACCGACAGTTGCAGTCATTCTATACCATCAACAAAAAAACATTATGAATTCACTGTCACTTGGTAATTTGATGACTAATTTAGTAAAGATATGTTTACAGTATGGTTTTGTTTAGTTAGTAAATACTAATGTAAAGGCAGGCTAAATGAAAAACTCGAGCCTACTCCATTTGAGTTATTCTCTGCCCACATTCTTCCGCCATGCGCCTCTATTATCCCTTTTGAAATAAAGAGTCCTAGGCCTGTACCATGACTCGATGTAGTGACGAACTTTGAGAATAGTTTTTGCATTATTTCTGGGGTTATACCACTACCTGTATCCATTATAGTAACAATTGCCTGCATATCATTATTAGTATTAACATTACTACCGTTTGCTATGCTGGTATTTATGGTTACGGTACCATTTTTAGTAAATTTTATTGCATTATTCAATAAGTTTGAAAGTACTTGATGAATTCTGTCTTTATCGGCATATACAATAATTGTTTCTTTGGGTTCAAAAATTATTTTAACACTACTGTTATTTCCATCATCATAACTAATTTCAATATCATTTATTACGTTGTTAATCTTCTCATTGAGATCAATTTGAGATTTGGAAAGTTTTAATAAACTGCTTTCAATTTTGGAAACGTCTAATATGTCACAAGACAATCTTTGGAGCCTTCTTGCATTCCTCATTATAACATCAAGTAGTTTGGATTGATGTGAATCAGATACGTAATCCCGTAAAACATCAGCTAGTCCGAGGATAGGTTGGATGGGAGTACGCAATTCATGAGCGGCCATATTTATAAACTCCTTCTGTATCTTATCATGCTGCCTTAATTTCTCGTTAGCATTCTGTAACGACAGGTTAGATTTTTGCAGCTGTTTGGACATGATACCCAGTTGAATATTTGTTTTGTTCAGGGCATTAGTTCTCTTGATAACCTCTTTTTCCATTGTATTGTTCCATTTAAGTAGGAATATTATCAAAGATCCCACTGATGCAAAAACGGCTACCAGTAATGAGTACCCCTTTAGTCTTTCTGTAAATAGTGTATCCGATATTTTTGAAAAAATAGCTTTAGTTGGCGTTACTATTTGTAGAAAATATGTCGGTGCGTTTTGTACCAAAATAGGTTGTCCTGTATTTATTCTCTCTGACCTGCCATAATCATATACTCCATAGTTAGGTTGCCCCTTGAGAAGGCCTCCGGTCAGATTATTTAGAATCTCATTATGTCCAATGAAATTCTGCACTGTTATACCAAAAAAATTCTTACCGACTAGGTTCCTGTCAGCACCTACAGCAAGAATCGTTCCGTTCTTATCATATATGACCAATAATTGCGAATTGATATCGTGAACACTTCCATATCTCGCAAAGAATTTTTCCGTTGGTATCGTTGCGCCAATTAGTCCTATGTATTGATTATTATCTCTATTGATAACAGGTACGGCAATGTAGATAGTGTAAATGCCCTGCCTTTCAAAACCTTTAGAAAACACTGGCTTTAGATCTCGTTTAGCTTCCTTCACCCATTCTCTTTGCGAAAAATCTGCTCCAAGATACTCATCCGTACCGGATTGCGACAGACCACTGGTAACCATATCATTCTTGTCCAGTACAAAAATTTTCTCTATGACATCATCTATCATCTTGTACTTTTCTTGGATAAGCTGATTAGTTTTTTCTGAATTAATATCACCCGCCTGGATGTATCCTGAGTTTGTCAAACCATCAAGAACCGTCATAACTAATGTCAGGTCTGATCCTATATGTTGGGATAGGCTTTTTGAAGCAGCTCGCTGTCTGTCAATTTGTTCTGTAATGAGATTACTTTGGATATTACTCTCAGTTACAGTTTGGATGTAATAGAATAATGCAAATGAGAATACGACTATTGAGATCACAGATACAATCCCAATCTTGTAAATCCTTGGCAGCGAGAGGAACATATAATTACATCTTATTAATAGAACATGATACTAATTTCCTTTTCCTTTGCCGATAGTAGGTTACATCGTAAATATCATATCTAAAATGGAAAAGTCCAAGAAATATCGATATTAACAGACTGTTACTTTTCAGCACCATCTATTTAGCGCTTTATCATCGGTAATTAGGGAACAATTTTTACTTAATTGTGTAATTGCATGGCTTCATTCATCTCCGCCTTATTTTATGAGGCCTTGAATCATGCAAAATTCATTCAGCTGATATTTTTCCTTACTATTTCAATAAATTTCTCTTTCTCCACTGGCTTTTGTATGAGTTGTTCTTGTCCTAATTCGGGAATCAATGTTAAAATCTCATCAACTATCTCAAGACAAGTGGCAAAGATTATCTTTACATTGTCATTTATTAGTCTTAATTTGTGATACAGTTGAAAACCGTTGATTTCCGGCATTCTTATGTCACTAATCACGAGGTCATAAGAGTAGGGATCTTCATTTGTATAATTCCTAAGTGCCTCGCGTGGACTTGAAAAGGACTTGACATCAAATCCTGCGTGGATTAGAAATTTTTCTAATACAAATAAGTCATCTACTTCATCATCTATTAACAAAATTTTCGGAGTCCGGGAGGACTTCACGCTATTAATTACGAATTTTCTTATTTCATGCAAAGAGTTAAAAGTCTTAACAGGCGCGGTAATTGTCTGCTTAATTTTTGATAGTGAATAGATAGGATAAGAGAACTTTGCTTCTTCAGATTTATAACTATCGATCTCTTTGAACGAATACGGATCATTAAGTTGCTTGAATGATCTTAATATTTGGTAGAGATCGTTTCCTACTACAATACCATTGGGTTGCGCATATAAATTCATTTTAGAGCAAACATTTACTGTCGATCCTACGAGATCCTCACTATTGAACCCTACGAAGCGAGTTCGCTGCAGTTTTCCAAAATCTGCGCTTATCCTATATCTGATTGTAGGTAACCGCTGCTCCATAAGCAGTGCATTTATGGCAAATCGCTCTTCTATCTGAGCAGAGCAACATTCCAAAACATTTTCAAATGCCTGGATATTAGTAATATCTACCGTGTTCGGAAAGTAAGAGATTATTCCATCACCGACAGTTTTAATTATGTTAGCCCGATATTTCTTGAGAATAATTGCAATCCTATTAAGAAATATCTCGTAAAATTTTCTGATGTCTTTAGAACTTCCTAGTGTTGATACTATACTCGTAGAACCTACAATATCTATTACACTAACGCAGACTTTCTCTGAATAATCTGAAAATGGAACAATATCTGAAACATTTTGTTCATCTTGACAAGCAAAAAAGCTAGGGCGACCGGAACTTGCCTCGTGTTGATTAGTTATATTGCTTCCTATTACATCAGGAGAAGTATCATTGTCATAAAATAAATTGCCGGCTTCTTTCTCACCGATTGAGAAGTTCATCAGTGGATGTTACTCTGTTTTGCCTTTTAAACAATACTTACTTTCCAAATACTGATCGTTGGATAATTTTTCCACACATATCAACCAAAGTATGTTTTCGAATCCAATACATTATTAATACCTGTAAATTATGAGCCGAGTGCCATTTTAATAACGTTGATAAAATTTTCTCTATCAACAGGTTTCTTAATAATATCTTGAAATTCTATGTCCGGAAGGATGCTAGTTAGTTCTTTTGCGGCATCAAGAGCCGAGGCAAACAAAATCTTGGAAGATGAGTTCATTGCCTTCATACTTTGATATAGCTGGATACCATTAAGATTTTCCATCCTTATATCTAGTATAACTAGATCATAAAGTCTCGGGTTTGAGGCGAAATCTCTTAATGCCTCGTAAGAATCCGCAAAAGTACTTACGCTGAATCCTGCATAGGACAAAAACGATTCGTATGTTAAAAGTACGTCAGGCTCATCATCAACAACCATAATGTTTTGATTGTGGGTAATAGCTTGATCTAACTTTTTACCCGATTTCAACGTAGAAGAGTTAGAACTCATAGAGTATGATGAATTATTCTGAATATTAGAAGATGGTTGATTCAATAACCTTTTCATAACATTCCTTCCTGTCTCAGTTATCGAAACCTCAGAACTTACGTTTATCCATCCTAGAACTTTCAACATCTGGATGTATCTCAAGCATACGTTATAATTTAATCGAGTTTTTGTGGCTAACGTGGTCTTTTTTAGTGAACCATCATTGAATAATGTGCACAGAACCCTCTTTGTAACATCAAAAGAAAATGAACCGAGGTTCTCTGCCATTTATAATTATGAATCATCTCCACTATATGAAATTTCCTTATAGAGCCTTATAATCCAACACCGCTCCGTGGATTTTAAGCAAAATTTCGCTACGCTAGAACAGTATCTCATGCATACACATCTGCAAATACTAGTTCTAGTATCTTTACCTCTAATTTTATATCATTGTAATGTGTGATAATTACAAAAATATTTGGAATTTAAGTAGCTCCTTACTATTGGGTAGTAATTATAATACTATACTAAAACTCTTAGATTAAATGACTTCATACTTATTCAGAAGCTATAGTGAAACGGTCCTGTTATGGTGAATTCAGTCATATAGAGAAGTTAGACTAAAAGTTTGGTTTCGCATAGTATGACCTCCAGAAATATTGCGAATTAGTCAAGATGAGTCAAGGTGACAGTAATATGGCATATTTATAATAATTTTAGTTATTGAGCGTCTGTCTATTGCGACTAATGAGACTTCTCACTACGGGAATCATAATGTCTCATTCTTTACAAACATCTTTTCAAATCTAAGATTCCTGTATTCTCATCGTTCTCTCAACGCCTAAAATTTTTGCCATTGTTTATTATGTTTGTTCATGTGGCATTGTTCGGAACAAAAATAGTCGTCGCACATATAACAATATGTGGGATAGTCCTGCAGCTTCTTGCCGCAACTTGAACAAGTTACTGACATATCCAATGCTATTGTCAATTATCAATATGCCTTCGTTCAATAGAAAGTTTGCTATTATGATATAACCCTTTATTTTAGGATGATTGGATCTGTGTTAAATACAATAGCCGCAATCTACTAACTTTCCTAAAACACGAAATTTTCTCATTTAGCTAAAAGTGGAAACATGTATTCATATTATTAATTTTGACAAGTTTGCTAATTGAGCTCATATCTTTTAAAAACATCAGTCATGTTATAATGAATCATGAAAATAGGAATCATTGGCGCAGGGGATGTAGGTGGAACACTCGGGAAAAGTTGGAGACAGAGAAAGCATGAAGTCATGTTTGGAGTCCGCAATCTTCAATCTCAGAATGTTCAAAGACTTGCTCAGATGGATAAAACCTTAAGATTCGGAGATATCGATGAGGCTGTGGCATTTGGTGATGTCATTCTTCTCGCTATACCCTGGACTTCTATTGACGAAACAATACGTAGATCAGGGAACTTGTCCGGTAAGATAGTGATTGATCCTACCAACCCACTAACCCCGGACTTAAAACAACTTGCTCTGGATAATACTTCAGTAGCTGAAAGGATTGCAGATTTGGCAAAAGGCGCCAAAGTTGTAAAGGCCTTTAATACAATAGGAGCCAAGACATTAAATAATTTGATATTTGGTTCCGAAAGAGCGGATCTTTTCATCTGCGGCGATGATACTACTTCCAAAAGAATCGTGGGGGAATTGGCAACTGATATTGGATTTGAAATTGTTGACGTTGGGTCTCTTGCGAACGCTCGAATGTTAGAAAATCTGGCTCTCCTTTGGATAGAGCTGGCCCTCAGACAACAGTTGGGACCAAACATAGCTTTCAAACTATTGAGAAGGAAGGCCGAATTTTAGTCTGTGAACCCACTTAATATCAATATGATTTATTGTAATCAGGTCATCCCGGAACAACTTAGACATAAATAGTTGTAAAGCCTTACAATATTATGTTCAGATTCTCTGTTTTAGTTGCATTTTCAATAATGATTATCTCGATGGTATTCATCCCTAGCTACAATGGATTTGTCGAAGGTCAATCATCTAAACCTGTAACAAATGTTTCTAACTTATCATTATATGAGGACATGAAAAATGTCAACTTGCAGAATAAGACGGTGCAGTATTTCGAGGATGTTCAAGGATATTTAGTTTATCCTGTTTCATCAAGTGGTAATCAGGGCAAGCTGCCCGCTGTTGTCATGATTCATGAATGGTGGGGTGTGAATCAAAATATCAAGGATATGGCAAATTTGCTGGCCAAACAGGGATTTGTCGTATTGGCTGTCGATCTTTACCATGGAAAAGTTGCAGACAATCCTCAACGAGCAATGGAGCTAGTGCAGATGGCAAGAAACAATCAAAATAATTCCATCGCTAATCTTCAGGGGGCAGTAAAATATTTGAGTTTGGCCCCTAATGTAAACAGCGCAAAAATAACATCATTGGGTTGGTGTTTTGGTGGTGGACAATCCTTGCAATTGGCACTGAATAGCCAGGAACATCCGCTAGCGGCAACCATTCTTTATTATGGAACTCCATTGGTTACTGATAAGCAATCGTTGTCAAAGATAAAATGGCCGGTATTGGGTATATTTGGTGACAAGGATCAGGCCATCCCAATAGGAGAGGTGAATCAATTTAGAACTGTATTGAACCAAAGTGGAATTACAAATGAGATCCATATATACAATGGAGTCGGGCATGCTTTTGCAAATCCCTCCGGAGATAACTATGCTCCAAAAGAGACTGCAGACGCTTGGCAAAAGACCTTGTCTTTTCTTAAGAAATATGTGATTGAGACGTAATTTGAAGATTTATGCTTCACTGATTTAGAATAAATATTAAACCCTTGTTTTCAGAATGATAGGTTAAACATACATACAATTAGAACTGGTAGAATCGATGTCCAAAACTAGATATACTGGTATAAGGGTCTGAAAATATGTATTTGATCATTACTACCCTATTGTTAGTTTTATTGTTTGGTGTGTTTTTGCTAATTTGTTCTACAGACTACAAAATTCATGGTCAAAACGTGACAATTGCTGGACCCAAAGTAACAGATTCCAATCTTAAGGTAGAGTTAGTTGCTCGTAACCTTGATTTCCCAACAGCCATTGATTTTTTAGGAAATGATGATCTATTGCTAACAGAGAAAGATACTGGCAATGTATATGAAATAATTGATGGCAACATTACTGCCCCTTTAATTCATCTAAATGTGACCACCAGAGACGAACGCGGATTACTGGGTCTAGCTACATCAGGAAATGGAAACAACGGTTCAAAAGACAATACATTAGTTTATCTTTACTATACCCTATGTGGGAAAGATAAAGCTACTGATTCTAAGAAGTGTGGCAATTATATATACAGATATGAACTTGATGCAAAAGACAATAAACTCGTAGCTCCCAAATTAATTGCAAGTTTACCTGGATTGCCAGGTCCAAGTCACAACGGAGGCAAGCTTTTGATGGATAAGGAGAAAAATCTTTTTGTTACTATCGGTGATCTACAGACAACTAAATTTAATCAAAACAAGACAGGTTATGATACTAAAGCACAGAATATCATAAATGGTACTTTTCCTGACGGTCGTGCAGGAATACTACGAATAACTCAAGATGGCAAACCTGTTGGAAATGGAACACTTGGTGTTGATTATCCCCTTAGTCTATACTATGCATATGGAATAAAAAATAGTTTTGGAATAGCTCTTGATCCAGTAACGGATAATTTATGGGATACAGAGAATGGCCCTCAGTTCGGAGATGAAATAAACCTTGTTAAACCGGGTTTCAATAGTGGATGGGAAAAAGTTCAGGGAATTTGGAAATTAAACCAGACAAGAGAGAAAGATGGTATTTTTGACAATTCCACCAAAGGAGTAGAATTTGTTGATTTCAGCAGTAAAGGAAAATACAGTAATCCAGAATTTGTGTGGGACAAAACAGTGGCTCCAACTGCACTTGCATTTCTAGACTCTGATAAACTAGGCCAGCAGTATACAAATGACCTTTTTGTAGGTTCCGCAAAAAAAGGAACGCTTTTTCATTTTGATCTCAAACCCGATAGAGAGTCACTAGATTTAATCGGTGATCTTGCAGATTTGGTTTATAGCAAGAAAGATGACTCTAGCAAAATAGTGTTTGGTGAAAATTTTGGAGTTGTCACTGATTTAAAAGTTGGGCCTGACGGCTATTTGTATGTGGTTTCAGGGTCCGGAGAAACTGGCAAGGGAGCTATATACAAAATAGTTCCAAAATTGAAATAATTTCTTATTTTCCGATTGAATAATCATTAATGAATTGAGTTTGCTCTTGCTTTGATTGAACGGATTAAGCTCCTGAGTTTTATCTAGATTTTGAGTTTTTTTTATAACAAATATCATCAGAACTTAAGCAATCTCAATCAAGCGGCAGTAATTAATGAGACCACTGGCCTGAAAACTTGTATACGATAGTTGCCAGTATCTGCTACATATACAAGACCGGTTTGCATATCCACTCCAATACCCTCTGGTAGAATAAACTGACCGGGTTCGCTACCCTCTGAGCCAAATTTAGTAAGAAATGTTCCGTTAGCAGTGAATACTTGTATTCTGTTGTTGTTCTTGTCCGTGACATATATGTTATCATTTTTATCAATTGACAGCCCGGCGGGTCCATTAAATTCGCCATCTCCGACGCCCTTAGAACCCCACATTGAGATAAACTTCCCATCTTTGGTGAATTTTTGTATCCGATGATTTCCAAAATCAGCCACATAAACATCATCCTTTGAATCAATAATGACGCTTTCTGGTTTTGATAACTGACCGTCATTTGAACCTTGTTCAGCCCACTTCATAATAAATTTACCATCACCTGTAAATTTCTGAACGTTTGCTAAATCCCTATCACTTACATAAACGTTTCCTTTGGAGTCAACTGCCGGGACATGTGGATGAAGGAACTGTCCGTCTGCTTCTCCTTTGGTTCCCCATGTAGTAACAAAAGTCCCGTTAGTTGTAAATTCTTGGATACGATAGTTGAATTGATCACTCAAGTAAATCTTTCCCGGAGGCACAATACTTAAAGCTGAGGCTTTATGGATTTGACCATTCTCTTTCCCATAAGTCCCCCATTTTGTCAGGTAATTGCCTTTGGTATCAAAAACTTGAATCCTATGGTTAGCGTAATCAGCAACGTACACACGGCCATTAAGGGCGTCCACATCGTTCTGTCCATCAAATCTTCCATTGCCCTTACCGAATGAACCCCACATATTAACGAAAGTAAACCCTTTGTCTAGCGAGGTTGATATCGCTATTGGTTTTTCACCAATTCTAGCTGCGGTTAATGGCAAATCATCCTTGTTTTGTTCCTCATTTATGGAATTCTCAACTATACTTGGCCTATCTTGTATATCACCGGTTCCTACAAATTCAGTGTTCTTATCTACAAATATATCAACACTATCACTAGCTGAGTTGCCTTTATCGTCTTTTGCAATAATTTCAAAGGATAATTTGTCATCGTTTGTGTTAACCCGTGGAACTGTTAGCTCGAACATCAAGTTGGTCACATTTCCTCCTATCTGTGGCGCTATGTCAGAGGCAATTGTTTGTGAGGATATATGAGCGTCTTCTGGCCTTATAGGCTTTCCTCCCGTTTGTTTCCATGTGAAAGATAACTTCTCGTTACCAGAATCATGAATCGATATCCCCTTAATTTTTATCAATGATCCTTCTTCTGCCCTTTGATTCTGTTCAGTGTTCAGATTCACTCTAATCAAACCATTGTTCTCACTAGGATTGTTCTCTATCTCTTGTATTTGAGCTGGTTCAGTATCATTTTCTACAAGGTTTTCTAGGGATGGAGTATCGTCAGTAGTATTATCAGATACCGTGAGTTGAGATGGAGTATCGTCAGTACTATTATCAGATACCGTGAGTTGAGATGGAGTATCGTCAGTAGTATTATCA
>DATIFZ010000081.1:0-3663 GCA_035454925.1 Nitrososphaeraceae archaeon | reverse complement strand
ATGACTAGCTGCAAAGACAGCCTCTCATCTTTTACATCTGTTTTACAATACCAAGTGCTATAATTTATCGACTCACCGTGTCTGTACTATTACTGATTAAATATTAATTGTATTACACATTATATACAAAAAACATCTCCCAAGGGCCAAAGCAAAACGTAAAACGTAACGTAACGTAAAAGCGTGACTGGACGCGGGCCTAAACGAGGGCCCCTAAGTCCAGATCATTAAAGCAACAATTAAAAAACACTTTATCCGGTCCGGTTGCCGGCGCTAAAATCAGCTCTATAGTTAAAAACAATCTCCTGTGCACTCCAGTACGAATCTAATTTATTTTTAAAACTATTTACACTCTTAGCATGCACAACATCTGACGACAGGCAGTTCCACTTATTTACAATCCGATTAGAAAAAAAATTTAGTCTGATAGTTGTTGCACAGTCTTTCTTGAACAATTTTAAATCATGCCCTCTAGTTGCACCATATCTAGAAAATTGTAAGTTAGGACAAGATTCCTTATCGTAGATCCCGTGCACCATTTTATATGTCTCAATCATATCTCCACGTGCTCTACGATAGGTTAAAGTAGGTAAGTTCAACTTTCTTAATCTGTCAGCATAACTATATTTACGTAGGCTTGGTAAAATTTTAGTAGCTCGCCTCTGAACCGCCTCTAGTGCATCTACATATTTTAATTTGTGAGGACTCCAAACCGCTTGTGCATACTCTAGTCGACTTCTTACCATAGCCTTATATAGAGTTACGAACGTCTTTTTGTCTAAATCTCTAAAGTTTCTCTTGATTACTCCAACTATTTTATTACTTTTGTTTATGATGTCCTCAATGTGAGTACCAAAGCTTAGTTGGTTATCTATAATGACACCGAGGTCTCGTTCACTACCGACTTTTTCTAGACTGGTATCGGTACCCTTTTCTGAGATTGTATACATTTTGTCAGATGATATATTCTTATCATTAACTCGTAGTACCTTGCATTTTGCTATGTTTAGTTTCAACAGCCATTTTTCTGTCCAATCGACCACCCTTTCTAGATTTTTTTGCAAACTTACTGCATTCTCTGCATCATTTATAATGCGATATAATTTCATGTCATCAGCATATAAGTAGCACTGACACTCCAGATTTTCTACTATATCATTTATGAATAATACAAAGAGAAGTGGGCCCAATACACTGCCTTGCGGGACACCACTTAAGACTCTTGCCCATGCCGATGGGATACCATTTACTTTAACTCTTTGCCTACGTCCAGTTAAAAAAGATTTGATCCATAGTAATAAATTACCTTTAATTCCGTAAGAAGCCAGTTTGTTTATGAGTCTACCATGTGCAACTGAGTCAAACGCCTTCTGAAAATCAGTATAAATGATATCTGTTTGAAGACCATTTTCGATAGCCTCGGTCCAGTCATCCAAGACTTTTAGCAGTTGGAGTACGGTAGACCGACCCTTGACAAAGCCAAACTGTTTATCAGTAATCATCTTATTACACTTTAAGTAAACTTCTAATTTATTTCTAACTAGTTTCTCCATAACCTTGCAGACAATACTTGTAAGGCTAATCGGTCTATAATTTTCAGGAAGGCATTTATCTCCCTTCTTGTGTATTGCTGTAACATCAGCCAGTTTCCAGTCATCCGGAATTTTGCTTTGTCTCATGGAAGTGTTGAATATAATTGCAAGTGGCTCGCTGAGTTCATGTGCCAGTTTCTTTAAAACTCTGGGGTGCATTCCGTCTGGTCCTGGTGACTTGCTGATTTTCAGAGTGCTTAGAACCTCAAACACTTCCTTGGTGGTAGTTACCACTTCGTTTATACTTGGTTTCTCACACGTTAGTGTACTAGGATTATTTTGACACCCTGGGTCTGTGTTTTCTTCCCTTGTGAAAACACTCGAGAAATAATCTGCTAGTGCATCTGCCCGTTCCCTTGGGCCATTAGTTAACTTTACAGTGTTATCACTTTTGTTCTTAATCGATAGTTCAGGTATAGCATCTTTATATGCTGCCTTGTTATTAATAAAGGCCCAGAACTTCTTAGGATTTGATTTAGCTTGCTTTGCAATATTTCTTACATGCCTCCTGCGGGAGGCCCTAAGACGACTTTTCAATTTATTTCTCTCTTTTCTATACTTTTCATATTTCTGCCCATCTCTAGTTTCCATATACCTCTGCCACAGTCTGTGCTTACGTTTGACTGTTCTCAGAATTCTCCTGTCTAAAGCCTTTCTATGCTTAAGATTTTCTGCACCAGTCACTGGTCTCGTTTTGCGCATTGGTACATATTTTGTCACTATTTCGTCATAAACTTTTTTTAAATAAGACCACTGTTTTTCCACATCATCTTCCAGTGTGGTCAGTGTTCTGCTGCAGTCAATACCTTTAAAGTAATCTCTTATCTCGTCAAAATTTGCCTTGTCATATAGCGGTTTATCATTTTGTATAACCTCCATTGTAAATGCGCTGAGTATTTTAAATTGTATTACCGTATGGTCCCCTTTACCAATAGGAGCACCGTATGTGATACCCTCAATCGCATTTTCCTCAGTTGTGATTATCAAGTCTAAAATATTTGACTTCTGACCGGCTCTGCCTCTTGTAGGCTTCGTTACTAGCTGCTGTAAGAAATTATCGTTCATTGTTTTGATAAATTCCATACTAAAACCTTGTACATTCATCAATATCGGTGCTTCCCAGTTGATCTCTGGCATATTGAAATCGCCAACTATTACTACATTGCTATAGCTTGCATAGTTGATATTATTTAAGAGTTCTAGCAATTTTTTATTATTTTCTGTATTGCTGTTTGGACTCCTATACATACAGCCTAGTAATAGTCTTTCACTGTTGTTTATTTTTAAGTTTAAGAATAAGCTTTCTACAAATGATCCACCTACATCTACTGGTGTAGCAGTCATTTTTATGTCCACGTACACCATTACTCCTCTCGCACTGTTGCACTGATCGCCGTTATGGAATAGTGTATATCCTTCGATACCATATTCACTGAGTTCAGGTATAGACTTTTTACAGTTTTTTGCCTTGTACTCAGTAATGCATATTACATTCGGTCTCTCAGATTCTTGTTCTATTCTAAATTTTAATTCTTCCAGTTTATTCCTTAAACTGTCTGCATTAGTGTACATAACCTTCAAATAATTTTTATTTATATAATGTACCTTGTTACTTAACTCAGATGTTCTTGCCTCTTCTAAGTTTAGTCTAGTGCATTTGCCCTTTTGGCTCGCATCTTCACTATGGCCAACTGTCTTGGGGGCCCTCGAACTTTGAAGCACCATTCCCCCGAACCATCCTCATCGGTTTGCTTTCTGGCTAGTTGGACCAACTGCTTACATTCTTCTCTTTCTGCCCGTGTTAGATCAGGCTGGACCACCACTTTATTGTAAGGAGCTTTTGCAGTTTTGAGTTTACTGAGATTTTCCATTGCCACATTTTTTTGCATCTTGCTCCTGAATTGTACCAGCTGTGGTCTGCACTGACTGCTATCCTTCTTCCCCAGTCTGATTATTTTGATGATTCCTTCTTCTTCAATTCCAACCTTCAGTATATTTTTGAGTAATTCCATGCACTGTTTTCTTTCATTGGTGTACCATTCTACTTTATCATCTGTTCTCTGCTCAGGCA